>JALTKC010000486.1 GCA_027076245.1 Gammaproteobacteria bacterium | reverse complement strand
TGGTCAATTGCTAATCACAGCCGGACAGGAGAAAAAACTGTATCTATGGGCGCTTAATCAGGGCAGTCAGGTACAGGCTTTTTATGGAGAAGGGCATGATGGTGTGATTAATGATGTCAGTTTCTCACCCTGTGGAAAAAAGCTGCTTTCAGCCAGTGCGGATAAAGTACTTAGAATATGGTCTGTGGATACAGGCCGGACTGAATTAATCCTGCGAGGACATGAACATGAGGTGACCCGTGCGCTGTGGATCAATGAACAACTGCTGCTGTCCTGCGGGAAAGACAGTGCTTTAATTCTCTGGGAGCTGGAACAGAATAATTCAAATACCCCTAAACTGCAGTCACAACGAGTGTTAAAAGGTCATAAGGGTTCAGTGAACTGCATTTGTGTTTCCAGTGACTATTTTTATGCGATATCCGGCGGCAGTGACGGGCTTGTACGTTACTGGGATCTCAAGAGCGGAAAATCTCTGACATTGCACCGGTTTGACGGGCCGGTTCTGTATCTGGCTCTCGATCACTCGCAACAGTATGTACTGGTAACCGGCCGTAAAGGGCTGTCCATACTTGAAGTGAATAACCCTTATCGATATCAGGCCCGACTGCTTTTCTCTGTTCCACAATCGGCTCAGGAAATTGATAAGCTTCAGACTCAGTATCTGAAAAAAATTCAGTCAGCCGCGGTTAAACAGCAGCAGAAAAACTATATACAGGCCAGCAGGGAGCTGGAACAGGCTCGTGCCATTCAGGGCTTTGAGCAGGATAAAAAAGCCTGGAATGACTGGGTCTCTCTGTATCTGAAGCTGCCCAGGCTGGCACTTAAAAATGCCTGGCAGGACAGGGAAGAAAAAATCTCGGATCATCGTATTAACAGTCTTTGCAGTAGTCTGGCTACAGAAACTTTTTATTCTGCGGATCAACAGGGTGTTATAAGACAATGGCAGGCAGACAGTTTTTCCTGCCATGAAATTATTAAGCTCAGTAAACCGGTCACACGAATAAAACTGATGGAGGATGACCGTTCATTATTATTCGCAACAGGCCCGGATATTCATTTAATGGATATTAACCGTGCAGAATATTTTTCGTCCTTTCATCAGCATAATGCTGATATCAGCTGTTTTGATCTGACACCGGACGGTCGTTTTGTCATTTCAGCAGACAGCCGGGGCGGCTGTTTTCTGTGGCGTCTGTTGACCGGTGAAGTGACAGCGGATTATACAGATAATCAAACCGCCATCAGCCACCTGCTTATCACCCCGGACGGTAAAAAATTTATTTCTGCGGCCATAAACAGCAATACTCTGATGATAAGAGATATTCAGTCCGGTAAACTGATCAGGCAGTTTGAAGCTCATAATAAAGCAGTCACCAGCCTCGCTGTCAGTCTGGATGGTCAGTACCTGTTAACCGGCAGTGCTGATGCAACACTGTGTTTATGGGCAACCGATTCCGGCAACAAACATCCCAGACAGACATTCAGCGGCCATAGCAAGCGTATCTATCAGGCAGTAGTGGATGAACAGTCCAGAATTGTGGTATCAATTAGTGCGGACAGAAGTCTGAAAATCTGGCAGGTGGACAGTGGTGAGTGTCTGCATAGTTTTACTATTGCTGATGCAGAGTACAGCAGTGTTGCCATCAGTTCTGATGGTAAGTTTATTTTGGCCGGGCGAACTGATGGGGGTGTAATGAGCTGGTGCCTGGACTGGCTGTTGGATCAGACATCATATACAGGCTGGAATAAAAGGGCAGATATTTACATTCGCAATTATCTGATGTCACGTAAAATCAGTCATCCGGCTAATGAAGTTGATGCGCTTAAAAATATTTTAAACCGTGCGGGTTTAGGTTTTCTGAATAAAAATGATATTGAATTTCATCTGGCTGAAATTCATAGTGATATTTTACAACAGAAAATATTAACAGGAAGTGTAACAGCATCAGCTACTCAGCTATCATCAAACAGTGTCAAAAATAAAAAAAGGAGTAAAAATTACCTGCCTTTAATTGCGGCCTTGTCTGTTATTATTATTCTGGGGCTTTTATTTATGAGTGGAAAAGAGTCTGCACAGAAAAATGATCCGGTTGAAATAATTAAACTTAATCAGCAGGAGTTTGAAACAGTTGACAGGCTTATTCAGGTAGGAGCCGGACTTGCAAGTTTAAACAGGAGGCCGGTTATTATTAATAATCATGTTAATGTAAACGCTTTAATTATTCCGGATAATAAAGATAAGTTAAAATCATGGCTGGATCTGGGTACGGAACAGCTTACCGATGCCTGGGGACATCCGCTTAAATATGCAGGTATGACCAGAGGTGCATTTAAAGGCCGGGTGGTACTGCGTTCTGCAGGTGCGGATGGGCAGTTTAAAACCGATGATGATCTACTCCTTAATGGTTACCCCTATCTGGATTCCCTGACCGTCAGAAAGGACAATAAAATAATCAGTCGTCTGTCTGAACGGATTAAAAGCATAGCGTCTGAACCGACTGATCAGGATGCCTCAGATAAAACCAGTGATTTTGATGCCGTGGCTGAAGCCGTTGATATGGAACTTACTGAGGAGCTGTTGTCTGAAGAAGACAACTTAACAGATGAAACGGATTCAGCACAGGAAGAGGCTCGTATTGAGGAAGAACCTTTAATTGGGGTAGAAGTAAAACCTTAATCAAGTTTTACACCACTATCAGGAATAAACCGTGTCAGAAATCCAGATAACCATTACCCGGGGAGGCAAAGCCGGCAAGCAATATACGTTTAATGAGCGGACGGTTTGTGTTATTGGCCGGGCGCTTGACTGTAATATTTTATTACCGGATGATGAGCAGCACGAAACCATTTCACGTTATCACTGCCTGCTGGATATTAACCC
>JALTKC010000485.1:2457-2887 GCA_027076245.1 Gammaproteobacteria bacterium | reverse complement strand
TAACAGTATTACCCAAACGAACCACTTTCAGTTTAACTCCAACATCTTCCCAGACCGCACCGATATTTAAGTCTGTAAAACTGGTGCTGTGTTTGGAAAGCGGCAGGTGCACAATAATTTCACCCTCAATAGATTTAAGTGGTTGCTGCTCATTTTTCCAGGGCAGTTTAAAATCAATCGTGGTATCCATCCAGGGCTGGTTTTTATCCGGTACAAATTCACCGTTCATATAGTAGCCCTTAGCCTTTAACAGGTAAAAATTGGACTGGCTCTTATTCTGAATCTGTTTTTCTCCATTGTTTTCAGAGCTTTCTTCAGGATAGTGCAGTTTTACTTCCACAGCCGATAAGTTATGCTGCAGTTCTTCAATAACCGGGGTTTTAATCAGCAGTCGGCCGGAGGTGCCCCAGTGACGGCTGGTTTTCAGAGC
>JALTKC010000485.1:0-2447 GCA_027076245.1 Gammaproteobacteria bacterium | reverse complement strand
TATTCCAGCTTTCCAGTGATGACAGTTTAATGGCCTCAATAGGATACTTCCATTGATGTTTTGCCGGGTATGGAGGGAATTGAGTAATATTAACCGGGTAGACCAGATGTTCGGTTTCACTGGCATAAATCACTTCAATCGTGTCGATTTTACCATGAAAACTCTGTGTTACCGAACGACCTGAGCCGACCAGATTGGTCATGGATGAGCGGGAAGCACCACTCAGGTACTGTTGTTTATCATTTAAAGCTCTAACGCTTAATATACGCTGTTCATCACCGGATATGGAATAGGAAAGCACATCATCCGCACTTGGTTTAAACAAAACACGACTGCCGTATCGGGACAGGACTTTATTTTCATTATTTTTTTTAAAGCTGACAGCCTCTGTACGGGTAGCCAGATTTAAATTTATTTCCGCTTTCAGGGCTTTTACCGAAGCAAAATCCACCCTTTTTTTCAGACGCACTTTTTTGCGCAGTTCCAGTTCTGTATATTGTACTGCTTTATTATTAATAAACGTGGTTCTGGCCAGCCCAAAACTGCTGAAATAGTCGTCAATTGCCGGGCTTTTATTGCAGCCTGCATTGGCAAGCACATTATTACCCTGACTGTCTTCTACCGCAGTCATTCGAATCCAGGCCTGTCTGTTACTGCTATTGGGAATATTCTGGCCCTTGCCCCTTAACTGCAAAACAATTTGCTCCTTATCAAGTAGAATTTCTTCTATGGTTAAAGCAAATGGCCCCTGCTGCCAGACCGGACTAAAAAAGCTGTCATACTGTTTATTAAAAGGTTTAATTTGACTGCTGTCTATCTGAGCATGGTATTTTTGCGGACTGGGATCAATTTGCTCCTGTACGGTTTCTTTCTGCTCATTACCTTTTTTACCATCGACCGGTTTAATCTCCATGGAAAAAAATGTATCAATAAAATCATTAACGGATATGGCCAGTGAGTCTTTAAACTGTTTATCCAGTTGCAAATGAATATCAAGCGCCGCCGCATTTTGCTCAATGCTGATTTTATCCAGTAAAGTCAGCACACTGGTCAGCCCTCTGCTTTTTAGCTGCATGTTCTTTAGCTGTTCTGTAAACGCTTTGTATTTGTCAGTTAGCCATTTTTGATCCCCACTGTTCAGACGAATATCCATATCCGCCATTGGCGGCAGTAATTCAACACTCAATCCCATATACAAACTGTCAAGTGCGGTATTTTTGCGTGCAATATCTTTACCGATCACCGATACCAGTCCCGTGGCTAACTGGCTGCCCTGCTGTGGTTTAAATAATGTCATGGCCACCAGTTTGTCACTGCGGTAGCTTTCCCAGCCGGACAGATCGGTATTAGACACTGTCCGTACACTGTTATTGTTCTTCACTAATGCCAGTACATTATCCAGCTGGCCATCAGGGGCAATAATAATACGACCCGGTTCAATCAGAACTTCTTTATAGCTTTTTTTCTGGCAATTAACAGGATTAAGCTGAGCAATGCGCATCCCGTTGAGCGTACCTTTAAGCGGTTTAGCGTTATAGTGCTTATACAGAAACTTCCTGACATCGGGGACTGAAAATTGTCCAAGTAGAAAAACCGGTGTCACCAGCTTATCATCTACCGGATAAGCGGCTATTAAAATATGAGTCAGACTGCTGTCCAGGTTAATTCCAGATTTTTTCAGCTGCTCAAAAAAATCACCGTCCAGAGCCGGCAATGCTTGAGGATCATCTATAAAATAACTTTTTATGGTATTTAGGCGCTGGTAATTGGCATAGGCAAGAAAAACCAGAGGTTCACTGGCCAGAGCCTGTTCAATCTGAACAATGGGTTCAGGTACTGTCATCTGGGACTGGAACTGGTTCCAGAAATAATAGCCTGCAGCGGATATGGCAAGGACAACAAAGACAACTACGGAAACGATTAACGGTGTTTTTGTACCTTTTCGATGTGGCTTTTTTGAGTTCTTTTCGATCTGCTGCTGTTCTGCCCGTTTCTGTTGAGCTATTTTTACCGTTTCATCTTTTAGAATAAAAACTTCCAGGCCGGCCTGGGTGAATAACTGCTGTAATTTCTGGGCATGAGCCAGATCATGTGCTCTGCGTATTATAACGGCTTTTCCGGAAAAAAATTTCTGCTGTATTTTTTGCTCCGGGATTTTCGTCAGACGAACAATATTGTCAATAACCGTTTCTTTTGAAAAACCTTCACGCAGCCGCCCCTTAAATACAACCTTATACATCCCCCGGTTTTTTCTGGACTTTTTACGTTTTACCGATTTATTTTCTGGCTGCTGTTCTGAATCAGCTGTCTGATTTTTTTTATCTTTACCGGCCGGCATATCTTTTTCCTGATTATATTTTCTGTGAAACAGTTCCTGTACGATAATTCTGACACTCCATGAGTATAGTTGCTTTTATAAATAAATATATTGCAGTATTTAACACTTT
>JALTKC010000484.1:330-2887 GCA_027076245.1 Gammaproteobacteria bacterium | reverse complement strand
AAATTTCCCCGGCCACAAACTGGCTTCGGGTAATAGTGGAGATTAACAGGCCAAGGCCCAGACAGGTGAGCATAAACAGCGCTGAGGCAAAAAACAGCACAATGAAGCTGCCTCTGAAGGGCACATCAAACTGCCAGTAGGCCATGGCAACCGATAACAGCATACCGCCCATGCCAAGAATAAAATAAGGGATTAGCTTGCCCAGTAAAAATTCTTTTAAGCGTATCGGAGTAACTAAAATGGCTTCCATGGTACCTCGTTCCCATTCACGGGCCACAACCATTGCGGTCAGCATGGCGCCGATTAAGGTCATAATTACTGCAATAAGACCGGGTACCAGATAATTACGGCTTTTTAAAGCCGGGTTAAACCAGACTCTCTGTTCAATGGTTATGGGGATGTGCAAAGATTTACCCTGTTCCTGCGCTTTCCGGCTCATCCAGAGCTGCCAGATACTTAAAATATAACCTTCTGTTATCCTTGCTTGGTTAGCATCCACCCCATTAACAATCAGCTCTATGGGGGCTTCGCCAAAAGACAGCAATTGATCACTAAAATCACTTCTTAAGCGCACAATACCAAATATTTTGCGGGCTTTAAGTGCCTGTTTAGCTTCATGAGTGGTTATAAAACGCTGTGGTTTAAAATAATCGGAATGATCGAACATACTAATAAAGGACTGGGTATTGGTATCAGGATTTTCCACCACAAAACCAATGGGGACATGTTTGGCATCCAGGGAGACACCATAGCCAAAAAGCAGCAGTAGTACGACAGGCAGAATAAAAGCAATGGCAATACTGGATGGGTCGCGTATAATCTGTAGTGACTCCTTGCGCACTATACCTTTAAGACGCTGAGGACTGAATGACTGCTGTGTGGGTGCAGATAGCTGTTCATTCATGATGCTTGTCCCTGTTTTGTTTTTGATTCAACCAGTGCAATAAAGGTATCTTCCATACTGGGCTGAGGGTTCTGTGCTGATTTAAAACGGCTTCTTAATTCTTCCGGACTGCCGGTAGCCAGTTCTGTTCCGGAAGCCATAATAATTAAACGATCACAATAGTTAGCCTCATCCATAAAGTGAGTAGTAACCAGGACGGTAACACCGGATTCAGCCAGTGCATTGGTCCGTTGCCAGAATTCACGACGGGCCAGAGGATCAACGCCGGAAGTGGGTTCATCCAGGAACAAAATATCCGGTTCATGCATCAGGGCTGCGGCAAAGGCCAGTCGTTGTTTATAGCCCAGAGGCAGGTCATTACTATTAGTATTTAAATATTCTTCAAGTTCAAATTCATCCAGTGCCCACTGGATACGTTCCTGCTGTTTTTTTCCCCGGAGGCCATACGCTTTGGAAAAAAACATCAGGTTTTGTTTAATGGTTAAATTGGTATAAAGCGAAAAACGCTGGGCCATATAACCAATATGTGCCCTGGCCGTGGCAGAGGCTGTGCGTAAATTATGGCCTGCTACTTCAACTCTGCCGTCACTGACAGGCAGTAAACCACATAACATTCTGAACAGAGTCGATTTACCGGCACCATTAGCACCCAGCAGACCAAAAATTTCGCCTTTTTTTACTTCAAAGCTGATCCCCTTTACCGCATAAAAATCACCAAAACGGCGTACAACCTTATCCACCTTAATAAGGCTTTCCTGAGTGGCACCTGTAGATATAGTATTTGAAAAATCATTTGAGTTTGAAGAGGCTATTGAAGTATTTTTTCCCTCTGGATCTTTTTTTAGTAAGGCAATAAAGGCATCTTCAAAATGGGGCCGGGTAGGGTGTATTGTTAAATCTTCAATATTTTTAAATACAGGCAGACCATTAGTAACGGGTTTATGCATAACGAGGTGGATATCATCGTTATCAATAAGGGCATCCAGAACATCTGGTTCTCTGGATAAACGAACCTGTAGATGACGTTTGGATAAGGCATCTGAGTGAGCGACAAAGGTTCGATTGTGCATTTTTTCACTAAAATCATCCGGGCTGGCCTGATCGAGTATTTTACCTTCATGCATAAGGATAACATCATTACAGCGCTCTGCTTCATCCAGATAAGCGGTACTCATAAGCACACTGATGTGTTCTTCCTGCAGCATCTGGTTAATAATCTGCCACAATTCACGTCGGGATACCGGGTCAACGCCAACCGTCGGTTCATCAAGAATTAACAGACGGGGAGGGGAGACCAGAGCACAGGCCAGACCCAGTTTCTGTTTCATACCGCCAGAAAGTTTACCTGCCAGACGAGAGGTAAAGGGTGACATCTGGCTCATGGATAATAATTTTTCATAGCGTGAAGCACGCTGACTGACGGGAATATTATGCAGATCGGCGTACAGATCCATATTTTCCTGTACGGTTAAATCTTCATATAAACCAAAACGCTGCGGCATATAGCCAATGACTGACTGAATGTCCTGCGGGTTTTTGACAACATCTATGCCCAGAACAGTAGCCTGTCCGCTGTCGGGTTTGAGCAGACCGGATAACAGCCTCATTAAGGTGGTTTTTCCTGCCCCGTCAGGCCCAATCAGCCCGGTGATC
>JALTKC010000484.1:0-320 GCA_027076245.1 Gammaproteobacteria bacterium | reverse complement strand
GTCCGGCTTTAACATTCAGGGATATATTATCCAGAGCGGTAATGGTTCTGCCGGGCAGGGTAAAACTCAGGCTGATATTGTTCAGCTGAATAATGGCCTCAGAAGTGTTTTTCATTACTGGCAACGTTCTTCAATGGATTTATTGGCCTGAACCTCGTTATGTTTGAGATCAATTTTTACAGTAGCCGGCATGCCCAGACGCAGTTCATTGTCATTATTGCAGGTATAAATTCTAACCTGATATACCAGATGGGTTCTTAATTCAGTGGTTTCAATATTTTTAGGGGTAAATTCCGCGGTAGGAGAAATATAGCCTATCC
>JALTKC010000483.1 GCA_027076245.1 Gammaproteobacteria bacterium | reverse complement strand
CCGTTACCCTGATTGCTCCTATTGCGATGGAAGAAGGCTTACGCTTTGCGATTCGTGAAGGTGGCCGTACAGTGGGTGCGGGTGTTGTAGCCAAGATTATTGAATAAGTAATCGCCTCTACACTTCCCCCTTTTTCAAAGGGGGAAGCATATGTAAACAAATTAAACAGGACAAATATATGTCAACTGAAGATCAAACAATCCGCATTCATTTAAAAGCATTTGACTACCGTCTGATTGATATCAGTGCTAAGGAAATTGTTGAAACGGCCAAGCGTACCGGTGCTATGGTTAAGGGCCCAATCCCTCTGCCTACCCGTAAAGAACGTTTTAATGTTCTGACTTCTCCTCATGTCAATAAAGATGCCCGTGACCAGTATGAACTGCGCACCTACAAGCGTCTTATGGACATTGTTAAGCCAACTGACAAGACGGTTGATGCATTAATGAAGCTTGATCTTGCTGCAGGTGTTGATGTTCAGATTAAATTGAACTAAAATACCGCCTCTTATAATTTTACCCTCGCTACTTCAAGTAGCGGGGTTATAACTTAAACGTATAAATGGGTAAAACGGGTTTAACATAGTCTGATTACCGATAAAAGATACGATTTATTATATTTTTGACTTTATCCGGCTTCCTGTTTTGGGGAGTTTCGTTTTGAATTAAAGGGATTAAGTAAACGTTTTTTTAAATGCGAGTGCTGATCAACCGAAGTCAGCGCCCAGATTGCTTTTGTTAAAAGAGTTGGAAGCTTTCTGATAACTACAAAGATATTCAATATTGTCGGCTGGTAGTATCAGTTCAGACGGTATGATTCCGATGCGATTTGCGGCTTTTTAAACTGATTAAAAAGCAGGGCAAACTGCAGGGTTATTTTTTGTATTTCAGAAAGATAAAAAATACTCTATACAGCAAATTGCAGAGGAAATTAAAATGAGTTTAGGTCTAGTAGGCCGTAAAGTCGGGATGACCCGGATCTTTACGGAGCAGGGTGAATCCATCCCTGTTACAGTCATTGAAATGGAGCCGAACCGTGTTACTCAGGTTAAAACCTGTGAAACTGACGGCTACAATGCAATTCAGGTTACTGTAGGAAATCGTCGTGCCAACCGTGTCAACAAAGCTGCCGCAGGTCATTTTGCCAAAGCAGGTGTTGAAGCCGGTCGTAAAACCGTCGAATTTCGTTTAGCCGATGATGAAACCACTGAATTAACCCCAGGTTCCGAAATTAAAGCGGATCTGTTTGAAGCCGGTCAGATTGTTGATGTTACCGGTACTTCAATTGGTAAGGGTTTTCAGGGCGGTATCAAGCGTCATAACTTCCATCGTCAGGATATGACTCACGGTAACTCAATCTCTCACCGTTCTAATGGTTCTATTGGTCAGAACCAGACTCCAGGCCGTGTATTCAAGGGCAAGAAGATGTCCGGACACATGGGTGCAGCCAAATGTACTGTACAGAACCTGGAAGTCGTTCGTGTTGACGCTGACAACAATCTGTTACTGGTTCGCGGTGGAATCCCGGGCTCTAAAAATGCAGATGTTATCGTTAAGCCAGCAGTTAAAGCATAGAGGATAATTAAATGGAACTGAATTTAACAACAGCTTCAGGTAATGCCTCTAAAAAGACGTTAGAAGTATCTGAAACTGCATTCAATAAAGATTTCAATGAAGCACTGGTTCACCAGGTGGTTACTGCTTACTTAGCAGGCGGCCGTGCTGGCACTAAAGCTCAGAAAAATCGTTCCGCAGTAAGCGGTGGTGGCGCGAAGCCATGGCGTCAGAAGGGCACCGGTCGTGCTCGTTCTGGTACTATTCGTAGCCCGATATGGCGTAGTGGTGGTACCACTTTCGCTGCTAAAAATCGAGATTTTTCACAAAAGGTTAACCGTAAGATGTACCGCAGTGCAATGGCCGCCATTGTCTCTGAACTGGTTCGTCAGGATCGCCTGATTGTATTATCCGATTTAAAAATGGAAGGACCAAAGACTAAGGAGTTGGCAGCAACTCTGAAAAATCTGGGTTCAGACAATGCCCTGATTGTGACTGGAGACTTTGATCAAAACATCTATCTGTCTTCACGCAACCTGATTAATATTGAGTACAGCGATGCACGCCACGTTAATCCGGTCAATCTGGTACGTTATGAAAAAGTAATTATGACTGAAGATGCAGTCAAAAAAGTTGAGGAGATGCTCAAATGAACCAGGAACGTATCTTCAACGTATTAATTGCGCCGCATATTTCTGAAAAAAGTGCATTAAATGCTGAATACAATAACCAATATGTATTCAAAGTAGCCATTGATGCTAAAAAGCCGGAAATTAAAAAAGCGGTAGAAAGTGCTTTTGACGTAAAAGTTAAAAAAGTACAGACAAGTGTTGCAAAAGGTAAAGTTAAGCGTTTTGGCCGTATGACCGGTCGTCGTAAAGACTGGAAAAAAGCGTATGTTACCTTAGCAGAGGGTTCAACCATAGAGATGATGTCGGGCGAATAGCCGGGCTAAAGTTGAGGTAACAAAAATGGCTGTAATTAAAAGCAAACCAACTTCAGCAGGGCGTCGTTTTGTAGTTCGCGTCAAGAATGATGAGCTACATAAAGGCTCAGGTTACGCACCTCTGCTGCAGAAGAAATCAAAATCCGGTGGCCGTAACAACAATGGCCGGATCACAACCCGTCATATTGGTGGTGGTCATAAACAGCATTATCGTGTTGTGGATTTTAAACGTAATAAAGATGGTATCCCGGGCAAAGTTGAACGTCTGGAATATGATCCAAACAGAACGGCTCACCTGGCTCTGGTTTTATATGCCGATGGTGAACGTCGTTATATTATTGCACCTAAAGGTGTATCAGCAGGTACTCCCATTCTTTCTGGTGCAGAATCTGACATTAAACCAGGCAATGCCATGCAGCTGCGTGACATCCCGGTCGGTACAACCATTCACTGTATTGAATTAAAGCCAGGCAAGGGTGCGCAGATTGCACGCAGTGCCGGTACTTCAGCACAGCTGGTTGCCCGTGAAGGTGCTTATGTCACCCTGCGTTTACGCTCTGGTGAAATGCGCAAGATTCATGTTGACTGTAAAGCAACAATTGGTGAAGTCAGTAACTCTGAACATAGTCTGCGTAAATTAGGTAAGGCTGGTGCCACTCGCTGGAGAGGTATCCGTCCAACGGTGCGCGGTGTAGCTATGAACCCGGTTGATCACCCGCATGGTGGTGGTGAAGGTCGTACATCAGGAGGCCGTCATCCGGTATCTCCATGGGGTACTCCTACTAAGGGTTATAAGACTCGTAGTAATAAACGTACTGATAAGTTTATTGTACGTCGTCGTAATAAGAAATAATCGTTATTGAGGAGTATTAATAGTGCCACGTTCAATTAAAAAAGGACCATTTGTAGATGGTCACTTAATGAAAAAGGTGCTTAAAGCCGTTGAGACCAATGACCGCAAGCCAGTTAAAACCTGGTCTCGCCGTTCAATGGTTATGCCTGAGATGGTGGGTTTAACCATCGCAGTGCACAATGGTCGCCAGCACGTACCTGTATTAATCAATGAAAACATGGTTGGTCACAAATTAGGTGAAATGGTTCCTACCAGAACCTATAGAGGCCACGTTGCAGACAAGAAGGCAAGGTAATCAAAATGGAAGTTTCAGCAAAGTTAAGAAATGCTATGATTTCTGCTCAAAAGATGCGCCTGGTAGCCGATCAGATCCGCAACAAACCAGTAGAAGCAGCACTCGATCTATTAGCATACAGCCCTAAAAAAGCTGCTGTTATTATCAAGAAGGTGCTTGAATCAGCTATTGCCAATGCCGAGCACAACGAAGGCGCAGATATTGATGAATTAAAAGTTTCAACTATCTACGTTGACGAAGGGCCGACTTACAAGCGTATGCGCCCCCGTGCCAAAGGCCGTGGTAATAGAATTTTAAAACGCACCAGTCACGTTGTCGTGAAAGTCAGTGATAAATAATAGCGGAGCAGAATAATGGGACAGAAAGTACACCCAATTGGGATTCGCCTGGGAATTATTAAGGACTGGACATCCAAATGGTATGCCAGTTCTTCAGACTATGCCGATTTCCTGAATAAAGACATTGAAGTAAGATCCTTTCTTGAAAAGAAACTGGCTCACGCTTCCGTCAGTCGTATTCAGATTGATCGCCCAGCGCATAATGCAAGAATTACCATCCACACTGCCCGTCCAGGTATCGTGATTGGTAAAAAAGGTGAAGATATTGAAAAACTGAAGCAGGAAGTATCCGCCATGATGGGCATTCCTGTGCATATCAATATCGAAGAAGTTCGTAAGCCTGAACTGGACGCCACTCTGGTTGCACAAGGTGTAGCTCAGCAGCTGGAACGTCGTATCATGTTCCGTCGTGCGATGAAACGTTCAGTCACCAACGCCATGCGTTTAGGTGCTGAAGGGATCAAAATCAACGTTTCCGGTCGTTTAAACGGTGCAGAAATTGCCCGTGCTGAATGGTATCGCGAAGGTCGAGTACCTCTGCATACCTTACGTGCAGACGTTGATTACGGCACAGCCGAAGCCAATACCACCTACGGTATTATTGGTGTCAAGGTATGGATATTCAAAGGTGAAGTTCTGGATACAGAGACTGTGATGAAGGAAAAATTGCTTTCCAGAAAGTCATCCGAGTCCAAGTAACACAGAACGGACTTATCAGGAACAATAAAGATAGGTAAAGACAATGCTTCAACCTAAAAGAACAAAATTCCGTAAGCAGATGAAAGGCCGTAACCGCGGTCTGGCTCTGACCGGAAACAAAGTGAGTTTTGGCGAATACGGCCTCAAGTCGACCTCTCGCGGTCGTCTGACAGCCCGTCAGATAGAATCTGCACGTCGTGCCATGACTCGTCATATTAAACGTGGCGGTAAAATCTGGATACGTGTTTTTCCAGACAAGCCAATTTCTAAAAAACCACTGGAAGTCAGACAAGGTAAAGGTAAAGGTAACGTGGAATATTGGGTCGCACAGATCCAGCCAGGTTCAATGCTTTACGAAATGGAAGGTGTATCTGAAGAACTGGCGCGTGAAGCGTTCAAGCTTGCAGCTGCAAAATTACCTTGCTCCACAACTTTTGTTAAGCGTACGGTGATGTAAATGAGCAGTGAAAACAGATTAAAAGCAAGTGACTTGCGGGACAAGTCAGTTGAAGAGCTGACCAGTACTCTGCATGAATTACGTAAAGAACAGTTTAACCTGAGAATGAGCCAGGGCTCCGGCCAGACGGTTAAACCTCACCTTTTTAAAATGGTAAGACGCAATATCGCCCGCGTTAAAACCGTTTTAAATGCAAAGTAACAGGTATTCGTAATGAGTGAAGAGATGAGTGAAGAAAACAAAATAAGAACAGTTAGCGGTAAGGTTCTAAGCAACAAAATGGACAAAACCATAACTGTACTGATTGAACGTAAAGTTAAGCATCCGCTTTATGGTAAATACATAAAGCGTTCAACCAAACTGCATGCTCATGATGAAAACAATGAGTGCGGAATTGGTGATACGGTAAGCATTACTGAATGTCGTCCTATGTCCAGGACCAAGTCCTGGCAGTTAGTAGAAATTATCAGTAAAGCAAATTAATCCTGCTTCTCCCTTCTTTAGATGGGGGACCGAGGGGGTTGGCTCTTAAGTTGCAAAACGAAAGGTCAATCCCCTTTGTCCCCTTTAAAAAAGCGGGGCGCAAGAGCAAACACTTTACAAAGAAGTACTATACAAGACTCAAAAACCCATGCTATAATAGCTGGCTTTCTTGGGACCGCTTATATAAGCATTCTTTTATAGGCATTCTTTAATCGCATTGTTTGGAGATTAACAATGATTCAGATGCAAACGGTACTCGATGTTGCCGATAATAGTGGCGCACGAAGAATCCAGTGTATTAAGGTTCTGGGTGGCTCCCACAGAAGATATGCTAAAGTTGGTGATATTATCAAGTGCAGCATTAAAGAAGCCATACCTCGCGGTAAGGTTAAAAAAGGTGATGTGTACAATGCCGTGGTTGTTCGTACAACCAAGGGTGTGCGTCGTCCAGACGGTTCTCTGATCCGTTTTGATGGTAATGCAGCCGTGCTGCTTAATGCTTCACATCAGCCTATTGGTACCCGGATCTTTGGTCCTGTTACCCGTGAACTTCGTAATGAGAAGTTTATGAAGATTATTTCACTGGCACCTGAGGTTCTTTAATTGCTTTATTTTGTCAATTGTGTGGCAACTAAAAAGTTAAATAATTTCTAGTGCACTATATAGTGTGACTTTAGTATTGATATCATCAGATTTACTCTGGAGTGATCAAGGCTAAAAAGACGTAAGAGAGAAAGTGATGCGTAAGTTAAGAACAGGCGATGAAGTCATCGTTATCGCTGGCAAAGATAAAGGTAAACGCGGTCAGATTGACAAGTTTGTTAGCGGCGGTAAAAAGGTAGTTATACCTAATATCAATATCGCTAAAAAACATGTTAAAGGCAATCCAAATACCGGTGAAACCGGTGGTATCGTCGATCAGGCCATGCCTCTGGATATTTCCAATGTGGCTATTTTTAATGCCGAAACTGGAAAGGCTGATCGGGTAGGTTTTAAGTTCCTGGAAGATGGCAAGAAAGTTCGTTATTACAAGTCTAATAATGAAGTCATTAGCTAATCCGGTAGATCTGTAAGCCAGGCCTTTATAAAAAAGTAAACAGGACAAGTTCGAATGGCAACTTTACAAACGTTATATAAAGATACCGTGGTATCTCAGTTACAAAAGGAATTCAATTACAAGTCTGTAATGGAAGTTCCAAGAATCACCAAGATCACCTTAAATATGGGTCTGGGTGATGCAGTAGGTGACAAAAAGGTAATTGAACATGCAGTCAGTGATATGACCAAGATTGCAGGTCAAAAGCCGGTTGTCACCAAAGCAAGAAAATCCATTGCGGGCTTTAAAATCCGTGATGATTATCCAATTGGCTGCAAGGTAACTCTGCGCAAGGAAAGAATGTATGAATTTCTGGAGCGCTTAATCAGTATTTCAATTCCTCGTATTCGTGATTTTCGTGGTCTGAACCCAAAATCATTTGATGGTCGTGGAAATTACAGCATGGGTGTGAAAGAACAAATCATATTCCCGGAAATTGACTACGATAAAATTGATAAACTGCGTGGTATGGATATTACCATTACCACAACTGCAAAATCTGATGAGGAAGCAAAAGCGCTGCTAAAAGCCTTTAACTTCCCACTTAAATCAGAAAAAGCCGCAGAAGCAAAAGGATAATCAGATGGCAAAACAATCCATGATTCAACGCGAATTAAAACGCGAAAAAATGGTTGCTAAGTATGCGGCTAAAAGAGCCGCGCTAAAAGCAGCAATGAATGATCCAGAAGCATCATTCGAAGACAGAATGGCCGCACGTGAAAAATTCAATGCGCTGCCAAGAAACTCTTCTCCTGTACGTCTGCGTAACCGTTGCCGTATAACCGGTCGTCCACATGGTTTCTTCCGTAAGTTTGGTCTGTCAAGAAACAAACTGCGTGAGCACACCATGAAGGGTGATGTCCCAGGTTTACGTAAAGGCAGCTGGTAAGCACCAGGCCTCTGAATAAGAGATAAGGAGAAAGTTATGAGTATGAGTGATCCAATTGCAGATATGCTGACTCGTATCAGAAATGCATTAGCTGCAAACAAAGTTTCAGTTTCCATGCCTTCATCAAAACTGAAGGTCGCCATCGTTAAAGTACTGGAGGACGAAGGTTATCTTCTGTCTCATAGTGTTAGCGGTGACAAAAAGCCAGTTCTGACCATTGACCTGAAATATTTCCAGGGCAAGCCCGTTATCGAACTGATCAAAAGAGCCAGCCGACCCGGTCTGAGACAGTACAAAGGCGCCAATGACATTCCACAGGTATGGGATGGTCTGGGTGTTTCTATTGTTTCGACTTCAAAAGGTATTATGACCGATTCTGCTGCTAAGAAAATAGGACAAGGTGGCGAAGTATTGTGCTATGTAGCCTAATCTGACCAACCTGTAACAAGGTAGTCAGATTTGGTCTGCGGAAACTGGGGTTTGTCCTGAGTTTAATTATTCGATAAAAACTTTAAGTCCGCTTAATACATAGCCAGGAATTATGACACATTAAGGTGAATATATGTCTAGAGTAACAAAACCGGTTGAAATTCCAGCCGGTGTGGAAATTTCCCAGAACGGGCAAGTAGTTTCGGTTAAAGGTAGTAAAGGTCAGATGCAAATGAACATGCATCCATCCGTTAATATGACGGTTGAAAACGGCACAGTCGGTTTCAGTCCTTTAAACGAAAATGACAAGGGCGGTTTTGCCATGTCAGGTACCATGAAATCACTTGTTATCAATATGATGACAGGCGTCAGCCAGGGTTTTGAAAAGAAACTGACCCTGATTGGTGTAGGTTACAGAGCACAGGTACAGGGTAACAAAGTTAACCTGAGCCTGGGCTTCTCTCATCCGGTTGAACATCAGCTGCCTGAAGGTATTACTGCTGAAGCACCCAGCCAGACCGAGATCATCATCCGTGGAATTGATAAGCAGAAAGTCGGCCAGGTCGCTTCTGATATTCGTTCCTATCGTCCACCCGAGCCTTATAAAGGTAAAGGTGTTCGTTATGCCGATGAGCATGTGGTTCGTAAAGAAGCTAAGAAGAAATAGTACTGACAGAGGCAGATGTAATGGATAAGAAAGCAAAACGTTTACGTCGCTCTCGCAGAGCACGTGCAAAAATAAGTGAGTTAGCGGTTAACCGTCTGACCATCCACAAAACACCAAGACATATATACGCTCAGGTTATCGCTCCTAATGGTTCTGAAGTCATTTGCGCGGTTAATACCGCACAGGCTGATATTAAATCTGAAGTTAAATATACCGGAAATTGTGATGCAGCAAAGGTTGTCGGTAAAGCGATAGCTGAAAAGGCAAAACAAGCGGGTATTACCAAAGTCGCGTTCGACAGAAGTGGTTTTAAATACCATGGACGTGTTAAGTCACTGGCTGATGCAGCTCGTGAAAATGGTCTGGAATTTTAAGGGTTTATATCATGGCTGGAAAGAATCAAGCAAAAGAAAAAGCGCAGGACGATCTGATTGAAAAGTTAATCAATGTTAATCGTGTTGCTAAAGTGGTTAAAGGTGGTCGTGTATTTGGTTTCGCTGCACTGACTGTAGTAGGTGACGGTAACGGTCGCGTGGGTTTCGGTCGCGGTAAGGCTAAAGAAGTGCCTGCGGCTATCCAGAAAGCGATGGAAAATGCCCGCCGTAACCTGGTTAAGGTACCCGTTAAAGACGGTACCCTGCAATACGGATTATACGGTGTTGAAGGTGCGGCTCGTGTTTATATGAAGCCGGCCTCTGAAGGTACCGGTATTATTGCCGGTGGTGCGATGCGTGCCGTATTTGAAGCGGTTGGTATTCGTAACGTACTGGCCAAGTGTATTGGAACACAGAACCCTATTAACGTGGTTCGTGCGACTATCAAAGGTTTATCACAAATGCGCTCTCCAGAATATGTAGCAGCAAAACGTGGTAAAACAGTTGAAGAAATTACTGAGTAATAGCAGGTAAAATCATGTCAAAGACAATTAAGGTTACTCAAGTCAAGAGTATTAATGGTCGACTGAAAGCACATAAAGCCTGTGTTGCCGGTCTGGGCCTTCGTAGAATTAACCACACTGTTGAAGTTATCGATACCCCTGAAAACAGAGGTATGATCAACAAGGTTTCCTATTTATTAAAAGTTGAGGAATAAGATCATGTATCTTAATTCGCTAAAGCCTGCTAAAGGGTCAAAGAAAAATGCCAAGCGTGTTGGACGTGGCATTGGATCGGGCACGGGTAAAACCTGTGGACGTGGCCACAAAGGTCAGAAATCACGTTCCGGCGGTAAAGTGATGGTCGGTTTTGAAGGTGGTCAGATGCCCCTGCAAAAGCGCTTGCCAAAAATTGGTTTTACTTCCCGTGTTGGTTTTGTAACCGATGAAATTCGTTTACATGAACTGAACCGTTTTGATGGTGAGGTTGATCTGGACACTTTGAAAAAAGCCAATCTGGTCAAGAAAAACATCAAGCATGTAAAAGTATTTGCTTCCGGTGAAATTACCAAAGCCATTACCTTAAAAGGTATTAAAGCAACTAAAGGTGCACGTGCGGCAATTGAAGCTGCAGGTGGAAAAATCGAAGAATAACTGGCAAGTAATTATAATCCAAGAACGATATATAAGGACGATTTGTGGCAGCATCAGCAGCACAACTGGCCAGTTCATTAGGCGGCGGCAAACTCACTGAGTTAAAGAGCCGTCTTCTTTTTGTTCTGGGTGCATTATTAGTTTTTCGTATTGGAACCTATATTCCGGTTCCCGGTATCAACCCGGTTGCATTAGCAGCCCTGTT
This sequence comes from Gammaproteobacteria bacterium, assembly GCA_027076245.1. Taxonomy (GTDB): domain Bacteria; phylum Pseudomonadota; class Gammaproteobacteria; order GRL18; family GRL18; genus JANELJ01. Next base: position 620 of record JALTKC010000483.1, on the reverse strand, counting down.
TGATCAGCAGCGTGATTCCATTTTAGGCATGTTTAACATGTTCTCAGGTGGGGCTCTGGAACGTTTATCGGTTTTTGCACTGGGTATTATGCCCTATATTTCTGCTTCCATTATTATTCAGTTAATGACCAAGGTGATACCCAGCCTGGAACAACTGAGTAAGGAAGGGGCAGCAGGAAAGCGCAAGATTACTCAGTACACCCGTATTGGTACAGTCGGTTTAGCCACCTTCCAGGCATTGGGTGTCGCCATTACCCTGGAAAGTCAGACAGCCGGTGCGACCAATGTAGTCGTGGATCCTGGCTTTATTTTCCGTATTTCAACGGTCGCGACTCTGGTTACCGGAACCATGTTCTTAATGTGGCTGGGTGAACAGATCACTGAACGGGGAATCGGCAACGGTATTTCGCTGATTATTTTTGCCGGTATTGTTGCCGGTCTGCCCACCGCACTGGGCGGCACCTTCTCATTACAGAGTGAAGGCACAATTTCTTCCGGTGTGTTACTGCTGTTAATAATGATCATTATTGCAGTAACCGCATTTGTGGTTTTTGTAGAACGAGCCCAACGGCGAATAACCGTTAACTATGCCAAGCGGCAGCAGGGGCGCAAGATGTATG
>JALTKC010000482.1 GCA_027076245.1 Gammaproteobacteria bacterium | reverse complement strand
GATAGCAACCATTCAATATACATAAATATTTCAACCTGTGGATAAAATAAGATACCGAATCGTTACAAAAAGATTGCTTACACTTTAACTATACTTGATTAAAGTTTAATCTCCAAGTTTAATAGAACAAATTTTATAAGCCGCACATCCCTCTGGAACAGAACTGCCTATGTGGTGCATCAGCCAATACGTTCAGAACAAGAAACTGCGTCAGCTACGCAACAGCCGGATACCTTATAGCAAATGGCATAATGTGATCCATAACATCGCCTTATTAAAAAACCTTAGCAGTACAGAGAAAGTCCGTTTGCGCCAGCTCTCCGGGCTATTTTTAGCTCACAAAACTCTGGTCGGTGTCAGAGGTATGGAACTGAACCGGACCATGCAGATCACCATTGCAGCCCAGGCCTGTCTGCTTATTCTTAACCTGGGACTGAAGGCTTATAACGGCTGGGTTGAACTGGTTATCTACCCGGGAGCCTTTAAGGTAAACCGTAATTTTACCGATGCCAACGGCCTGGTGCATCAGGAAAATCAGGATCTCAGCGGTGAGTCCTGGGAACGCGGCCCACTCATACTTTCCTGGGACAGCATAGAACAGGAAAGCAGCCAGCTTATTCCTGGTCATAATGTCATTATCCATGAATTTGCTCATAAACTGGACATGCTTAATGGCCGAGCCAATGGTATGCCGCCCCTGCACCCCAATATGCCTGTAGCAACCTGGACCCGGACATTAAGCCAGGCTTTTGAAACTCTAAATAAAAATCTGGATCACTTTCATTACAGCTATATAAACCCTTACGCCAGCACCAACCCGGCTGAATTTTTCGCTGTGATCAGCGAATACTTTTTTACCGCCCCAAATATTCTGCATAAACATTGCCCACAGGTTTATACCCAGCTAAAACAATACTACCGTCAGGATACTCTGCAGCGTTTTAGCTAAACTTGCCTTTAACTTAGAGTTGTTGTCATAATGGCCTGATATAAAAAACTATTTACCGGAAGCATTTTATGCAAAAACGACATCGCCAGCTGATTTTCAGCCTGCTCATTATTATTGCTATTGCCGTTTTATTTGCCTATGTTCAACGCCCCAAACCCGTCATTGTTGCAGTTAGTAAAGTATCCAGAGGTGAAGTTCTTTCTATTGTAACCAATACCCGTGCCGGAACTCTCAAAGCCTGTCACCGGTCACGTATTTCCCCCTCTATTGGCGGCCAGATTGTCAACTTGCCGGTTAAAAAAGGGGACAAAGTCAGGACCGGGCAACTGTTGCTGGAAATGTGGAATGATGATTTAAAGGCTCAGCTTGAACTGGCCAGACAGGAAAACCAGCGCACCATGGCACTGGCTCGCCAGGCCTGTATTATGGCTGATGTAGCTAAACGTGAAGCCCGTCGTTTGCGTACCCTGTTAAATAAAGACATGGTATCAGAAGAAAGTGTTGATAAAGCCAGCAGCGAAGCTCAGGCGAAGCTGGCTGCCTGTAAAGGCGCTAATATCCAGATCAGAGTCAGCCAGTCACAAATCAGGGTTGCCCAGGCCGCACTGGATCGAACCCGTTTAACCGCCCCCTTTAGCGGCCGGGTGGCTGAACTCAATGGTGAGCTGGGCGAATTTCTTACTCCCTCGCCGGTGGGTGTGGCCACTTTACCGGCCATCGATCTGATTGATTACACCTGTCTTTATGTTTCCGCCCCGATTGATGAAGTCGATGCCCCGCAAATCCGCACCGGTATGCCGGCCCGGATTTCCCTGGACGCTTTTTCCGGACAGACCTTTGACGGCAGGGTACGCCGGGTTGCGGCTTATGTTCTGGATCGGGAAAAACAGTCCCGTACTGTTGAAATAGAAGTGGATTTTAAACACCCTGAAGATACTCAGAATATGCTGCCCGGCTATAGTGCGGATGCTGAAGTAATTTTACAGCACCGAACACAGGTATTACGCATACCCTCTGAAGCCCTGTTTGATAACAACAGGGTGCTGGTATTAAATAATAATGGACAACTGCAGCAGCGGCAGCTTAAAACCGGTATCAGCAACTGGCATTTTACCGAGGTCATTGACGGTCTCAATGCCGGTGAACAGGTAGTCACATCGATAGAACGAGAAGGCGTAAAAGCTGGTGCTTATGCCACCATAGAACCTCAACATGATTGACCTGATAAATATTCATCGCGACTTTAAGGTCGGTGATCAAACTGTTCATGCACTGGATAATATTAACCTGAACATCCAGCCGGGTGAATATCTTTCCATAATGGGGCCTTCAGGTTCAGGTAAATCCACCCTGCTCAATTTAATCGGCCTGCTGGACAGTGCCAGCAAAGGCACCTATTTATTAAACCAGCAGGATGTTACGGCTCTGAACGAACGCGAAAAAGCGGCCATACGCAGTCAGACAATAGGCTTTGTCTTCCAGGCTTTTCATTTAATCCCCCGCTTAAGCGCTGCCCAGAATATAGAACTACCGTTAATACTGGCCGGTATCCCGCCTGAACAACGCAAGCCGCGAGTGCAGAAAGCCGTCAGGGATATGGGCTTAACGGATCGGGCCGGACATACTCCGGACCAGCTTTCAGGGGGACAGCGACAACGGGTGGCCATTGCCCGTGCCACCATTATGCAGCCGAAAATATTACTGGCCGATGAGCCAACGGGAAACCTGGATCAAAAGTCCGGGCAGGATGTTATCCACATTCTTGAACAGCTTAACCAGCAGGGGATCAGCCTGATTATTGTGACCCATGATGCCCATATCGGCCAACGGGCAAAACGTCAGCTGCAGATGCTCGATGGCCGGATACAGTCCGATAATAACTCACCCGTCACAGCCTCTACTTATCCAGAAACCCACAGTCAGCAAGTTCAGACTAATGCCGATGTTA
>JALTKC010000481.1 GCA_027076245.1 Gammaproteobacteria bacterium | reverse complement strand
GCCCCCTTTGGCCACTCGGGAACCCCTCCACAACCTTAGAAAGTGCGCTATTATTGGTTAATTTGGGTTATCTGTCAAGCCAATTAATGAAAAATAATGGCACTTTTTTTCTGGCTGTTTATTTAGTGTTCATCTCGTTAAGGGGGAATCGCCCATTGATTCCTTCTCCCTCTGGGAGAAGGTTAGGATGAGGGCCCTCTCCCCGAGGGAGAGGGTATATTTAAACGCCTATTGTGTAGCAATAAATTTAGTAAGGAATTTTATTATCTTTCAATAGCTTAATAATGTACTTTGATGGTATAGCATAAGTGATGCCGCTGGGTTTCTGGATCACGCTTTCCTTGGTTTCCTTGATAAAAACCTTGTTTATCACTCCCAGTACCTTACCGGTTTTAACCGAGTACATCGGGCTTCCGCTGTTACCGGGATAAGCCGTAGCATCCAGCTGGTAAACCCAGTAGGGATTGCGCAGACGTTTGATCATTTTTACTGACAGCGTGGAAGAGCTGGGTGCGGGAATAACCACCGGTGAAATAGCAGAAACAATACCTCTGTGGGTGACCGGATACAGCCCCAGCACCATACCGATGGGAAATCCCGTAAAAGCAATTTCTTCGCCCTCACTGGCTGTTCTGCCGGACTCTATTTTTATAACCGGCAGTTTGGTACCTTCTATGCGCAGCAAGGCCAGATCATGGGTTTTGTCTTTAGCCAGAATTCTGGCTTTACGAAATTTTACCTGTTTCTGTTCACGGTAGAAAATGCCCAGCTGTTCTTTATCCTTCCGGCTTTTATCAACAACATGATGGTTGGTAATCACATGATAGCCATCACCCACAACAAATCCCGTGCCTAAATACTGTGAAGGGGGACGCCGGGTTGAAAGGTAACTACCCACACCGACGACTGCAGGTTTGACCTGTTTAATGGTTTGAACCAGATTTTGTGCCGAACTGACTGAAGCTGCGGACAGAATTAATAGAAAAACTATCAATGTATATACTGGTTTAAGCAAATGCATTCTGCCCATTAGTCTTTTACCTGTCGAAAATTTCCAGAATACCGGACATTTGATGATTCTTATCCACTACAATTAAGGCCTTGATTTTTTTCTCCAGCATCAGGTTTTCCGCATCTGCCAGCATCATATCCGGGGTAATCGTAATAGGGTTTTCAGTCATAATATCACCAATCAGCGCCTGATTAATGTCCACCCGGTTAACCAGTGCACGACGCAAGTCGCCATCCGTTACAATGCCCTTTACCTGTTGCTGCTCTACAATAACCACCAGACCCAGCCGGCCTTCACTGATAGCTAACACCGCATCCTTTAACGGCACATCCGCATGGATAATCGGCAGGTTACGGGTATGCATTACATCTTTAACCCGGGTTAATAAACGTCTCCCCAGGCTGCCGCCGGGATGATAACGGGCAAAATCTTCGGCCTGAAAGCCGCGTTCCTTAATCAGGGCAACGGCCAGGGCATCCCCCATTCCCATGGTTGCCAGGGTAGAAGTGGTTGGCGCCAGGTTATTGGGGCAGACTTCACGTTCCACCCTGACATTAAGCACTATATCCGAATGTTTTGCCATGGTTGACTGGTTATTGCCCACAATAGAAATAATTTTATTTCCAAAATGTTTAATCGAAGGTAACAGATTGAGTATTTCATCGGTTTCTCCACTATAGGAGATCAGGATCAACAGATCCTCCCTGGCCAGCATGCCTAAATCGCCATGAAAGGCTTCTGCAGGATGCATAAAAAAGCTGGGCGTTCCTGTGGAGGCAAAAGTGGCCGTCATTTTCTTGCCCACCAGACCGGACTTGCCCATACCGCAGACCACGACTCGGCCTTTAGTCTGAAGTATCAGCTGAACGGCTTTTTCAAATTCCTCTCCCAGTTCATCAGCCATACGTACCAGGGCTTTGGCCTGTTCGGTCAGGGATTCTTTGGCTATGGATAGTATGGAGGAGTCTGGATTGTGTTTGGTCATGGTTTGGCCCTCACCCTGGCCCTCTCCCAGGAGGAGAGGGAATATAATTTCCGGTTATTGTTTTAAAAATTGTTCTACTTTGGCGATATCCGCTTCTACATCAACCCCGTGGCCCGGCTGATCATGCACAATGGAAACATGGATTTTTATGCCGTGATAAAGAATGCGTAATTGTTCCAGAGACTCTGTCTGCTCCAGCATACAGGGTGTCATATCCATATACTGTGTTAAGGTTCCGGCACGGTAGGCATACATACCGATATGGCGGTACCAGCCTGACTTGGGAAACTGTGAATTACGCGGCAGACTGTTCAGGGTATGGGCCATTTCATTGGAAAAGGAATCGCGATCCCAGGGAATGGCTGCTCTGGAAAAATACAGTGCATTGCCCTGCACATCCATAACGACTTTAACTATATTAGGGTCAAATACTTCAGCATCCCGATCCAGGGGGGTTGCTAAAGTTGCCATACCGGCCTGAGGGTTTTTATCCAGTGCCCCGGCTACCAGCTCAATATGCCCCGGTGACACCAGCGGTTCATCGCCCTGTACATTAACAATAATGGTTTGCTCGTCCCATTGCTGCTGCTCCACTACCTCGGCCAGGCGCTCCGTCCCGGAAGCGTGCTCTGGAGAAGTCAGAACAAAACTATCAGTAAATTTTACAATGGCATCGGCAATGCGCTGATCATCCGTCGCAATTAAAACTTCCTCAGCACAGCTTTGCATGGCCCGTTCATAAGTGTGCTGAATCATGGGTTTACCGGCAATTTCCCGTAACGGCTTCCCCGGCAAACGGGACGAAGCATAGCGGGCCGGTATCACGATTTTAAATTTTGCTTTATCCATTTATCCTGCTTGAGCCCTCATTATGGTTCGATTGTATTAAACACGGCCAATATAACTTTAACTACTGTACAATTTTGCCTTTGGGTTTGCTTATCATACTCAGATATAACTGCTCCAGGTCAAACTGAGCGCCCAGAACCAGATCCGCCACTTCCCTGGCCACCCCCTGCCCCCCCATAGTCCGGGTAATATAGTCAGCTCTTTGCTTTACAAACTCATGGGCATCCTTTACCGCAATGGATAAACCTACCTGCTCCATAACCGCCACATCAATGACATCATCACCGACATAAGCAGCCTGTTCATGCTTAAGCGCCAGTTTGGCCATTAACTGATTATAAGCCGCCAGTTTATCACTGCAGGCAGGATAGAAATAGCGCACATCCAGGTCTTTCATTCTCTGAGACAGGGCCGCAGACTGTTTGGCCGTAATAACAGCCACGGCTATTTCCTGCTGCTGTAATAATTTAATGCCAACGCCATCCTTAACATTAAATTGTTTAAACAGTTCACCCTCCGGGCCATAATTCATCATGCCGTCGGTCAACACGCCATCAACGTCAAAAATAACCAGTTTGATATTTCTTGCTTTGCTATTCAGTGCCTTCATATTCCGTTTATTGTAATTTGCTGGTTATTTCATTTAATACCCGCCACTTTTTACCGCACCATTGAGGTGCCAGCAGAATATCATCTGAAGCAGTGCCGGTTAAGCGGTGAAAAATCATGTCCTGCGGAGCCATTTTTACCATATCAACCACGGTATCCACATACTCCTCCATATCCAGAGGCTGGTAGTGGCCCTGCTTTAACTGCCGGGCAAGCTGAGTACCCTTAACAATATGCAGTGGATGTATTTTAATGCCCGACACCTGGCTTTCGAGCACCCTTTGCATACTTATACGACTGTGCTCCGCGGTTTCTGTTGGCAAACCAACAATTAAATGAGTACAAACCTGTAAATCATGCTGGAGCGCTCGCCTGGCAGCATCCTGGTATTCAGCAAAACCATGTCCCCGGTTGACGGTTTTAAGCGTAGTATCAAAACTGGACTGCAGTCCAAGTTCCAGCCAGATTTCATAGCCCTGCTCCTGGTACTGTGTCAATAATTTTAACACTCCGTCCGGCACACAATCCGGACGGGTTCCAATAGACAGGCCGATAACATCCGGATGAGACAGGGCATTATCATACAGAGCTTTTAAATAATTAATATCGGCGTAGGTATTGGTATAGGCCTGAAAATAGGCAAGATAATGCCTTGCGCCGGTACGTTTTAAAATAACCTCCCGACCGGCCGCTATTTGCTCATCCACCCGCGGCGGTTTTCTGGCATTGGGACTGAAAGAAACATTATTGCAGAAAGTACAGCCGCCGATCCCCCGGGTTCCGTCACGGTTGGGGCAGGTAAACCGCGCATCAATGGCCAGTTTATGTACCTTGAAGCCATACTTTTCACGCATGGCACGGCCAAAGGTCAAAACTACCTGATCAAGATACATGAAGATAAACAGCAGTATAAAAAAAAATACAGTCGCATTAGATATGATAATCCAGGCAAGAATAAATCAGCCTGTATTATACTTATGAAGCAGGGGGATGCGTCAATTATTTAGCTTAATTAATGGAGAATACCCAGAATTTCACCGGCCACATCGGTTTTACGTCGATTACGCCGGCGATCATTACCGCTTCTGCGTTCAGCCTGCACGATATGCCCATCACTATCCCTTAAAGGAAACGAAACATCCTGGGTATTTTTACGCCGATCATTTTGTGAAGACTGCATACTCAATTTTTTTCCTTAATAGTTGTCCAAACTAGTCAAGTTTGATGCTTAAAATTGTTTATATGCTTTATATATGCAAATAAAGCACCAACTAATCAAAAAATCAATAATATCATAGGGATTTTATTTTAAGGCTGCCTGAAAAAACCTTAAACTGTATAACTTTCCAACACCCTGTTTACAAAATACCCATACCGATAAAAATCCATTGAATGGGTGACCAGAGTCTGGCACGCAACAGGAACAACGGTATACTTGACAGGAAGCAATGACAACAGGAATTTAAAACATAGAAACCAGAAACTTAAGGTAATAACTAACCTTAGTCACTTGCAAAACACGCTTTGCTATATAATAAGTATATAGCAAAGCGTGTTTTATAAAACAATGTGAGCTAAGCTATGGCAACTGGTTCCGTATATTTAAATAAGAGTGGGTACACAGCTTAATTAACAGCTCTTTTAAAACTATCAGGTAAATTGTATATGTATATTTTCAGAATACCCTTTATTTTACTCCTTATTCTGGCTCTCTCTTCCCCCCTAACTTTACTGGCTGAGTCTAATAAAACAGCCGAACTTTATGAAGATGCTGTTATTCGTTTAAATAAGGATGATATTGAGGGGGCAATTATTCAATTAAAAAATGTCCTTAAAGCTGATGCCAACATGCTGCCTGCCCGGGTACTATTAGGAAAAAGTTATCTTAAAAACGGTCAGCCAATTAATGCCGAATCTGAGCTGTTAAATGCCAATGTACTGGGAGCCGATCCCGCTCTTACCCTGCCGTCTTTAGCCCAGGCGTATTATATGCAGTACAAATACCAGACACTGATTAAAAACATTAATATTAACGGTCTGCCTGCTGACATTCAAAGTGAATTACTGATTTATATCGGCAATGCCCATTTAAAACTAGGGCATATAGAGCAGGCGGCAGAAGCTTTTAAACAGGCCCAGGAAATACATTTAACTGCCGATGCCGTAGCTGGCACAGCTCTGGTTTTAATACACCAGGGCAAATTAGCAGCCGCCCGAGAAATGCTGATAAAAGCGGAACAACTGGATGCCGATCAAGCCAGTGTCTGGAGTGTTAAAGCCTCTATCAGCCATTTAAAGGGTGATTTACAACAGGCACTTAATGAATACACCAAAGCCATTGAGCTGGATGATAAAAATCTGGATGCCCAACTGGCCCGGGTTGGTATTTTACTTGACCTGGATAACCGGGAAGAAGCACATAAAGCCATCAATAATATCCGTGAGGAATATAAATTTGAACCCCGCTCAATCTATCTGGATGCTATTTTATTATTGCGTGAAGGTAAGTCTAAGGAGGCATTAAAAGCCACTCAGGAAGCCGCCGGCATCCTAAGCGAGATGAATCCTACCGTAATCAATAATAACCGTACTTTACTCCTTCTGGCCGGTATGGTTTTTTATGACTTGAAACAATATGAACAGGCTATCAATTATCTGGATCTGTTTGTAAAAAAATATCCTCAACAGGTCGGTGCCCGAAAAATTCTCGGTAGCATTTACCTTGAACAAAGAGAATATGAAAAAGCTCTGGAGGTCTTAAAACCCGCCTTAAACTTTGCACCAGATGATCCCCGGCTACTGGCTTTACTGGGTAATGCCTATATGTACAACGATAAGCCTGATTTAGCCGTTCAATTACTGGAAAAAGCCGCTGTGTTCAGTTATCAGCAGGCTGACATCCGCACAGACCTGGCCCTTGGCTATCTTAATAGCGGAGATTCCAGACAGGCCCTCACTGAATTAGAAAATATTTATAAACAGGACAACAGGCAGACTGCTACAGGTATGGTACTCGCCCTGGTTTATTACAAGCTGGGTCAACTGGATAAAGCCCGGCAACTGGCAGAAGAACTGTCTGCAAAAGAACCGGACAATAGTGTGTTTTTAAACTGGGCCGGCTCAATTGAAGCCGCCAGCGGCAATTATTCCAGAGCAGGAGAATATTTTAAACGAGCGATTAAAATAAACCCTGACTTTATTATTGCACAAATTAATCAGGGTAAATTACTTCTGGCCCAGGGTAAAGCAGAACAGGCTAAAGCCCATTATCAGGCCATTTTAAAACAACATCCTGAACATACTGCTACCATGATGGAACTGGCCCGGGTCTATGAAGCTCAGGGTAATTTCACAAAAGCCATTTCATTAATGAAACAAACATTACGACTGGATCGCGAACAGGTACAAACCCGACTTTATTTAATTAATCTTTACAGCCGTGACGCTCAATATAAAGAAGCCTTTCAGCTGGCCGAAGAAACACAGGAGCTGGCTCCAAAAAATATGGATGTGCTGTTAACCGTTGTATCAACCTCACTGGCGGCAGGCCAGCCTGATGATGCCAGGCTGGCCTTTAAACATATGAAAGACATCGCACTCACCAATGGCGAAGCTTTTTTTAGAATAGCCCGAGCTGAATTACAGGCCGGATTTTTAAAAGATGCCATAAAAACCATGAGCCTCTCCCTGCATTACCGCCCCAACTACCTGCCGGCACAAATAATACTGACAGAATCCTTACTGCAGGATGGTCAGATTCAATACGCAAGTGATCTGGCCAAGGAAATAAAAACCACACACCCTGAACTGGCCGATGCTTTTCGACTGACAGGTGATGTACTCATGCACTCAGGCCAGCCGGAAGCTGCAGAACAAGAATATCAGCAGGCTTTCCAGCGTGAAGTAAATACTACGAATTTGTTAAATTTATACCAGGCTATGGTCAGTAACCGCAAGCCTAATGAAGCGGCCTTACTTCTTGAGCAATGGTTAAAAACACATCCAGACGATCAGCAGGCCAGATATGCACTGGTACAAAGCAAGTTCCAGCAGGGCGATCTGGTTGCGGCACAACAAAATCTTGAAATTATACTTAGACAGTCACCGGATAACGCTTATCTATTAAATAACCTGGCCAATATTTATGCTTTAAACCAGGATCCGCGTGCCTTAAAAACAGCCAGAAAAGCGTATAAACTGGCTCCTGATAATCCAGCGATTAATGACACCCTGGGCTGGTTGCTGGTTCAAAGTGGTGATCCCTCACAGGGCCTGAGTTATTTACGTGAAGCACATTTTCGCCTGGGCGATAGCCCGGAAATTCGCTACCATATTGCAGTAGCCTTACATCAACTGGACAGGGATAAAGAAGCTTTAAAGGAATTAAAGCTGTTACTTAAATCAGGACAGGACTTTAATGGTATAGAAGATGCCAGAGAACTGAAGAAAAAGCTTACTGCACAAATAAAATAACAGGCAATAAAAAACCCCAGAAAACGGGGTTTTTTATTCAAATGAAAAATGTCAGTTTTTTTTACACTTTACTTTAAAAAGCCTAAACTCTTTTTTTACGTCGAGTAAAACCAAACGCGGCAAAAGACAATGTCATCAAAGCCAGTGTTGATGGTTCTGGGACACCTGGAGGAGGAGGAGGTGTATAAGTAGCCGCAAGGGATTCTAACTTAAAGAAGTCATTACCAATATAATTACTGTTCGACCAATATGCACCATTTAATGCAGCAACTAGCCATAAGCTTGAACTTTTTCCTGAAGCGTTGACATTAGCAGTACTTCCACTGCCATCTGTATAACCACCACTGTATAAGGAATTTCCAACCAGTTCCCAGCTTCCAGAGTCAGTGAGATCCTGATAACTTTTACCTATAACATCTGAAGAACCCGTTCCGGTATAGCGTAATAACGAGAAATCTGCATCTGCATTACCATTATAGCCACCAATCCAGCCCATGGTAATTTGAGTTAGAGCTACTGCTTTAGAAAATGAAAATAACAGCGATTCTTTTTTCCCATTAGCATCTGTTGCATGTTCAGGAACATCACCATAAGTTTCATCACTAGCCTGTACAGCCAGACCACTCCAGACATTTACCCTTGCCGTTGACAACGCCGTATTAATATCATTGGCCTGTAAGCCTGTAACTGAGACATTGATGTTTGTCCCATTTACGGTAGCTGAACGATTACATGAAAAATCCACACCACATTGCCCGCCACTAGCATTCCAGCTGAAAGCGGCCTGAACAGGTGATGACATTATTACTAGAGATGTGCCTATAGCTCCAAACAGGGCTTTAATCAGTGATTTTTTCATTTGATACCTCTACCTCAAAAAAATGCATTCACATTTAACAAAATGTTAATAACTTGCTTTTAAACAAGCAACAATTAAGCCATTTTAAAATAACCATTTTAAAACAATAGGTTAATTTTAATTGTAGTTTTTTTATCCGTCTATTTTTTTAAATATGTAAAATATACTGACAGTAAATCATACCCGTTAATGCTGCTTTAAATCATTCACATACCAGTCCATAGCTTCTTCAAGTCCTTCATCTATCACATGCGTTGGCTCATAACCCAGCAGGTTCTGGGCTTTGGAAATATCAGCCTGGGAATGACGCACATCGCCGGCACGAAAATCCCGGTAAACCGGCTGGGTTTCTTTCAGCTCCGGTATCCTGGCTCTGAGTTTATCCTGGATAAAATGGAACAGTTCATTTAAGGAGGTGCGGTGGTTAAGGGCCACATTATAAACCTGGTTTACCGCCTCTGGATTCTGAGTGGTGGCAGAGAGAATGTTCATCTGCATGACGTTTTCAATATAGCAAAAATCCCGGCTGGTTTCGCCGTCACCATTAATATAGACGGTATCACCGGAGAGAATAGCGGCTACCCACTTAGGGATCACCGCGGCATAAGCCCCCATGGGGTCCTGGCGTCTGCCAAAAATATTAAAATAACGCAGACCTATGGTTTTAAAGTCATAGGTTTTGGCAAATACATCAGCGTACAGTTCATTAACCACCTTGGTTACCGCATACGGGGATAAAGGCTTGCCGATTTTATCCTCTACTTTGGGCAAATCGGGGTGATCGCCATAAGTAGAGCTGGAGGCCGCATACACAAAACGGGACACGTCGGCATTTTTAGCCGCCACCAGCATATTCAGGTAACCGCTGATATTGTTCTCATTAGTGGTAATGGGATCTTCAATGGAACGCGGTACCGAGCCTAAAGCCGCCTGATGTAACACATAGTCCACGCCCTTACAGGCTTCTTCGCAGATGTCTAAGTTGCGGATATCACCTTCTATTAAACGAAAGGATGCCCACTGCGGCTCAGTCACTGCGGCTTTCACCTGCTCCAGGTTATGATGATGCCCGGTTGAAAAATTATCCAGTCCGACCACCTGCTGATTATTGCTTAATAAGGTTTCCAGCAGGTTGGAGCCGATAAAACCGGCCACACCGGTCACCAGCCAGGTTTTTGGGTTCTGTCTGAGCTGTTCAAGTTGTTCGGTATAGGCTGACATTATAATCTTCCATCCACTTCATCGGCTTTCAGTAAGTACTTGATATCAAACAGTACATGATTATCCTTACCCAGTTTATGAATGGCTTCGGCACCCATGTCCTTAAACTGATCGTGAGAAACGGCCAGGATAATGGCATCATATTTATTGTTTTCCAGTTTATCTATTGGGGTAATATTGTATTCATGCTCAGCTTCCACCTTATCCACCCAGGGATCATAAACATCAATATTGGCACCATACTGGTTTAGCTCATCTACCATATCCACAACCCGGGTATTTCTTAAGTCCGGGCAGTTTTCCTTAAAGGTCAGTCCCATAATAAGAACATTGGCTTCGGCAATATGGATCCGCTTTTTCAGCATCAGTTTAATGACTTCGGATACTACATAAGGCCCCATATTGTCATTTAAGCGACGTCCGGCCAGGATCATTTCCGGGTTATAGCCAATTTCCTGAGCCTTGTGAGTCAGGTAATAAGGGTCAACGCCAATACAATGTCCGCCTACCAGCCCGGGACGAAACGGCAGGAAATTCCACTTGGTGCCGGCGGCTTTTAACACTTCTTCGGTATCAATACCCAGACGGTTAAAAATTAGGGAAAGTTCGTTAATCAGGGCAATATTGACGTCCCGCTGGGTGTTTTCAATGACCTTGGCCGCTTCTGCCACTCTAATACTGCTGGCTTTATGGGTACCTGCGGTAATAACACTCTGATAGAGGCTGTCCACATAGTCAGCAATTTCCGGTGTTGAACCGGAGGTTACTTTTAAAATGTTGGTGACACGGTGTTCCTTGTCGCCAGGATTGATCCGCTCGGGGCTGTAACCGGCATAAAAATCCTTATTAAAGGTCAGACCGGAAGCCTTTTCCACCTCAGGGATACAGACTTCTTCCGTTGCGCCCGGATAAACCGTGGATTCATAAATAATGACATCACCTTTGGAAACAACCTTACCCAGCATGGCACTGGCCTTGATTAAGGGGGTTAAATCCGGATTTTTGCTTTTATCAATCGGTGTGGGCACAGTAACCACATAGACATTACACTCTTTAAGCTTGTCTATACTGGCAGTATATTCC
>JALTKC010000480.1 GCA_027076245.1 Gammaproteobacteria bacterium | reverse complement strand
TAATTAAACGCTATAACCCTAAAGGTGCGGCCTATGAGTTAAGCCACAAAGGCCGTATGAGTCGTGCCAGAAAGTCATGGAAAAATGCCCACTTACTGCGGTTTATGGGTATAGCAACACCAGCGCCGGTGGCGGTGGTGGAATATAATCATACCCTGGGCAAACGCCGCAGTTATTTTATTACCCGCTACCAGCCGGGTGAGGACAGCTGGACATTTTTCTGCTCAGACACTCATCATGAACAGGTTAAGCAGCGTGTAGCACAAAGTATATTAAACATACTGGACAAGCTGGCTCAGTACCGGATCACCCATGGAGACCTGAAAGGCAGTAATTTTATTATCTATCAGGAGCAGGTGTACCTGATCGATCTGGATGCCATGAAACAACACCCCTGGCAGCGCGGTTTTAAACAGCAGCAGCAAAAAGATCACCAACGCTTTTTAAAAAACTGGGACAAAAAATCCTGCTACCAGCCCTGGAAGGCATTTTTTAACTCAAGCTGGCTGGGTCGTCCGATCAGCAATCAGAGAAGTTAAGCTGCCATGCAATTAGAACTTAACGAATTTTTCAAACACTACTGGCATAATCAGGATCCCTTTCAGGCCATCGAACAACTGCAGGGTGAAATCTACCGCTCCCTGGAAGCACGGAAAACCCTGCGCTTTGAAATTGAAGGACAGAGTTTTTTTATAAAAATCCATCGTGGTGTCGGCTGGCTGGAAATTATCGACAATCTACTGCGCCTGCGTTTACCGGTATTAGGCGCTAAAAATGAGTATGATGCCATTCATGCCCTTGAGCAGCTTAACATAGACACCATGACCATAGCTGCCTATGGCCAGAAAGGCTGGAACCCGGCACAGCAGCAGTCTTTTATTATTACCGAAGACTTAATTAACACCATCAGCCTGGAAGATTACTGCCTGTCCTGGAAAACGCAAAAAGCAGCTTTTAATTTAAAATATCGTCTTATTGAAAAGGTGGCTTATATCAGCCGTACATTGCATAATAACGGCATTAACCATCGGGACTATTATATCTGTCATTTTCTTATGGATATATCCATGGGCCGCGATAAACTGACAGCCGATAATATCAAGCTGTCCTTAATTGACCTGCACCGGGCGCAAATACGCAAGCACACCCCCCTGCGCTGGCGGGTAAAAGATATCGGCAGCCTGTATTATTCTGCTATGGACATCGGCCTGACCCAACGGGATTTTTTCCGCTTTATGCAATGGTATGACAATACCCCGTTAAAACAATGTTTAACTCAAAATAAAACTTTCTGGCAAAAGGTGGAACAGCAGGGCCAGAAACTCTGGCAAAGAAAACAGCGCAAAGGCGATGCCATTGCCTGAAATAAAATCATTATGCAGTATTTATTATTAAACTCATTATTAACCTTTGACAATCCATAGCCATGATCCTGGAAAAATTTTTTAATAAAAAAATCACCTGGACCATTGTACCGGAATACCATAATACCAAACTGGGGCGTCAACTGGCAGACTTTGATACAGCTTATGACTATAAAGGTGAGTTTATAACCAAAAGCCCTCTCAGTCAGGTTTATAAGATTCATATTGACGGCAAGAATTATTATCTTAAAAAATATAATATTTCCAGAAAAAAAGTTCAGCGCTATCTGGGACAAAGTAAAATTCAGACCGAATGGCAAAACCTGCTCTGGTTTGCATCGGTTGGTATTCCAGTAGCCAAAGTGGTTGCCTACGGCAGAGAAACCATTGGCTGGGTTAATAACCGAGGAATATTAATTACAGAAGAATTAATTAATACCACTGATCTGGCTGATATTGCCGACCATCACCAGCACCTGATAGAAAACCGTCATTGGGTGGCCCATGTCAGCCGACAACTGGCCAGAGCTACCCGTATTATGCACCAGTATAATTTTGCCCATAATGATCATAAATGGCGAAATATAATGGTACAGTTGCAGGAAGAACAGCCGAAGATGTTTTTAATTGACTGCCCATCCGGTATGAAGTGGTATCCTCCCTTTTTTGAATACCGACGAATTAAGGATCTGGCCTGTCTGGATAAACGAGCAAAATATGAATTGTCCAGAACCCAGCGATTAAGATTTTATAAAGATTATGCTCAGTGTAAAAAATTATCAAAAGCAGATAAAAAGCGCATAAAAAAAATATTAAAATTTTTTCATAACAGAGAATAAAAAATATAAAGCTAAAGGAAATCAGATATTGAAAATCGGGATATATGTTTCTTCCTTAAAAGGTGGTGGAGCAGAACGGGTAATGCTTCATCTTGCCATGGGAATGCTGGAGCAGGGTCATCAGGTTGACTTATTACTTTCAAGATATGAAGGTGATTATTTTAAACAGGTACCGCAACAACTAAAAATCATACCCATAAAAAAAACCGGGCGTCTAAAAGGCCTGTGGCATGTAATAAAGAATACAAAACATGGCTTTAAATGGCTTACACTCCTAAAACTGCCCAGGTTTTTAACTCGCCTGGAAGGTGTTATAAATTATATTAAAGAGGAACAGCCCGATGCCATTATAGCGGCCTTACATAATAGTAATCTGTCAGCCGTAATGGCCAGAGAATGTCTTAAAAGCTCCGTTAAGATAGTAGTAACCGAACATATAGCCTTATCCAGTTATCTGGATTCAGTACCGGAACGGCATAAAAAGCTACTGCCCTTAATACAGCAGCTTTATCCGCTGGCTGATAACAGAGTAACTGTATCAGAAGGTGTTAAAAAGGATCTAAGTAAGATAGCTAAAATACCACTAGAAACCATAACCACTATCTTTAATCCTGTTATAACACCGGAATTTAAACAGAAAGTCCAGGAATTACCCGATCATCCTTGGTTGCAGACTAAGCAGAATTTTATATTATTAGCCGTTGGACGCCTGTCC
>JALTKC010000479.1 GCA_027076245.1 Gammaproteobacteria bacterium | reverse complement strand
TTCCGTGGCGGAAAAAAACATATCCGATGTGGATGCCGTAGGTGAAGCCATCAGAAAGGCAGTTAAACGCTCAGGCACCCGTCAGAAAAATGCAGCGCTTGCTGTGGCAGGTTCTGCTGTTATTACCAAAGTTGTACAGATGCCGGCTGATCTGACAGAAGAAGAACTGGAAAGTCAGATTATGATTGAGGCCGACCAGTATATTCCTTATTCACTGGATGAAGTAAACCTGGATTTTGAAGTTCAGGGACCCAGTGAAACCTCCCCTGAACATATGGACGTCCTGTTGGCGGCATCAAGAAGTGAAAACGTGGATGTCCGCGTGGCTGCTGCAGAACTGGGTGGTCTGACGGCAAAGGTTATCGATGTTGAAGCCTATGCCATGGAAAACGCTTTCTCCCTGATTGCACCGCAATTACCTAATGGTGCAGAAGACATGACCGTGGCTGTTTTTGATGTTGGCGCTACCATGACCACCTTAAGTGTACTGCACGATAGAAAAACCATGTATACCCGTGAAGCGGTTTTTGGAGGTAAGCAGTTAACCGAAGAAATCCAGCGTCGATACGGCTTATCCTATGAAGAAGCCGGTATGGCCAAAAAACAGGGTGGTCTGCCTGATACCTATCTGCCGGAAGTACTGGAGCCGTTTAAAGAAGCGATGACTCAGCAAATCAGCCGCTCCCTGCAGTTTTTCTTTTCTTCCAGTCAATTCAGTTCTGTTGATCATATCGTACTTGCCGGCGGCAGCTCTTCCATTGCTGATATTGACCAGATGATAGAAGAACGACTCAGTATTACCACATCCATTGCCAATCCATTTTCGAATATGTCTCTGTCATCAAAAATCAAGGCTCAGGTGCTTGGCAATGATGCACCGGCAATGATGATCGCCTGTGGACTTGCTTTAAGGAGTTTTGATTAATGGCCAGAATTAACCTGTTAAATTGGCGTGAAGAAAAACGCAAGCAGATTGAGCAGCAGTTCTACATTATGCTGGCGGCTGCAGCCCTGTTTGGAGCCGGCGTGATATTTGCGGTACAGATGCAACTGGGTGCCATGATTGACTACCAGGAATCCAGAAATAATTATGTTAAATCTGAAATCAAGAAAGTTGAAAAAGCCATTGCAGAAATCAAGCAGTTAGAAAAGAAAAAAGCGGATCTGCTGGCCCGGATGAAAGTGATTCAGCAATTACAGGGTAATCGTTCTGACAGTGTTCATATGCTGGATGAAATGGTTAAGGTGATTCCGGAAGGGGTGCACTTAACCAAATTCACTCAAAAGGGTAAAGCATTGACATTTAATGGCCTGGCTCAGTCCAATGCACGAGTATCGGCCTATATGCGCAATATAGAACGGGCAGAATGGTTGAAAGATCCGGCCTTAAAAGTGATACAGACTAAAAAGAAAGCAGGGGCAAAGTCGGATGATGGCTATAGTCAGTTTACTCTGTCAGCCAAACAGGCTTCACCTGAAGATAAGAAAAAAGTCAAGAAGAAGGGCTAGGGGTTATGAATTTAAATGAACTTGATTTTGAAAATATCGGCAGTTGGCCCTTAGCCGCACGTTTGGGGGCAGTCGTAATAGTATTTGCCATTGTTGTGGGTGGCGGCTTTTACTACTTTACTCAGGATACTATTGCGCAACTGGAATCCGTACAGGCAAAAGAACAACCATTAAAAGATGAGTTTAAGCGTAAGCAGGGAAAGGCGGCTAATCTTGAAGCCTATAAAAAGCAAATGCTTGAAATGGAAAAAAGTTTCGGTTCCATGCTTAAGCAATTACCACAAAAAACTGAAGTGGCCGACCTGTTAGTGGAAATTTCACAAACTGGTTTGAGTAATAATCTTGAATTTAGTCTGTTTAAGCCTTCTGGAGAAGTGCGTAAAGAATTTTATGCTGAATTACCGGTTAATATTAAAGTGACAGGTACCTACCATGACTTTGGCGGGTTTGCGACAGGAATTGCAGCATTACCTCGAATAGTCACGATACATAACGTTAATATGACGCCTGTTAAAAGCAAGGCAAAAGAAAAGAATAATTCGACAGAAACCTATGATAAAGATAGTAAACTAACAATCAGCCTGGTTGCCAAGACCTATCGTTATCTGGATCAGGATGAAATCTCATCAACTCGTAAGAAAAAGAAGAAAAAACGTAGACGTTGAAAATAAGGTAAATCATTTTTTAATGATACCCATATAAAGGCACTTGATAAATGGTTATCAACGAATGAATAAACGAGATTGTAATAGATGAAAAAGATTTTAATATTAGCAGCTTCCATTTTAGGTCTCTCCGGTTGTGTATCTAATGATATGAGTGATCTGGAAGCCTTTGTTAAAAATACCAAGGCCACCTATAAAGGTAAGGTAAAACCACTGCCTGAATTTAAACATCAACCACCTTATGTTTATGCCGCCAGTGATATTCGTGACCCTTTTAAACCCGTTGTTGATATAGAGGTTGCAAATGGTCCATATCGTGGACCAAGGCCGGATGAAAATCGTCCAAGAGAACCCCTTGAGGAATTTTCTCTGGACAGTTTGAAGATGGTAGGCACTCTGGCTCAAAACGATGGTGAATGGGCTTTAATTAAGGATCCAGATGGTTTACTGCATAGAGTGGCGGTTGGTCATTATATGGGTAAGAATTATGGTCGTGTTGTGTCTGTTGATGAAGAAAAAGTGGCTCTGGTTGAACTGGTGCCTGATGTCAACGGCGGCTGGGCAGAAAGAAATGCAGCCATTGCATTAAGTGAATAATTATCGGTTAATCAGTAAAAAAAACAGGTTAAAGGTTTGGCTGGTTGTTTTACAGCTTAATATTAAAAATATCCGGGAAGTATTAGAGAGAATATTATGAACAGAAAAATAATCTACAAACAGTTATTATCAGCAGTATTATGGGTATTATC
>JALTKC010000478.1 GCA_027076245.1 Gammaproteobacteria bacterium | reverse complement strand
GATATATTCCAGTTGCAGTTTATTCAGACGAGCACCTTTTTCCAGAGCCTGCTGCAGTTTGTCCTTACGGATCGGCTTAAGCAGGTAGTCCACAGCCTGGGCTTCAAAGGCCTGCAGGGCATATTCATCATAAGCGGTGGTAAAAATAATGGCCGGAGGATTGTCCATGGTCATTAAATGCTGTGCTGCTTCCAGCCCGCTCATGCCCGGCATACGGATGTCCATCAGTACCACATCCGGCTCATACTGGTTTACCGTTTCTACGGCCCGCAGGCCGTTCTGTGCTTCTGATAATTCAAAACTTTTATCAATTTCCTGACAGAGCATTGTTAAACGTTCTCTGGCCAGCGGTTCATCATCCACAATTAAAATTTTCATTTGACGTCCTTTTTGTCATTTTTAATATAGGGGATAGTCAGTTTGACATAATAAATATCATCTTCCTCATGGCAGGCCAGCCGTGCCTGACCGTCATAATGGGTGATCAGGCGCTCGCGGATATTATCCAGAGCCATTTTGTTACCCTGGCGATGCACCAGATTCTGACTATTGGTATTCTGCACCGTCAGTACCAGTTGCCGGTTTCTGAACTGGCCGATGACCTTTATCTCTCCGCCGTTTATTTCCGGCTCAATCCCATGAAATATGGCATTTTCCAGTAAAGGCTGCAATAACAGGGCAGGTACCATGGCATCTGAGGGTACACTTTTAACCTGCCAGCTGATATGCAGACGCTCACCCAGACGCTGTTTTTCAATTTCAATATAACGCTGACACAAGTCCAGCTCTCTGGACCAGGGGATCATTTCATGGTCGGATTTAAATAACATGCGGAATAAATCCGCCAGATCTTCGGTAATACGCTCCGCTGTTTCAGGCCGGGTTCGGGTGAGGCTGGCAATGGTGTTCATACTGTTAAACAGAAAATGGGGACGTATTCTGGCCTGCAGCAGTTGCAGTCTGGTACAGGACTCCGCTTCCATTTTAACCCGCCACTGATCCTGAACATAAAAATAGCGCAGAGCCAGAGCGCTGATAATGCCACCAATAAGCAGGTTATGCAGCAGAAATTCCCAGTGAGTTACCGATACAATCATTTCTTCTACGGAATAGTACTGCAGAACAAAAAAAGTAATTTCACTGATAAACGTAATGGATAACAACAGCACCAGAAAGCTGACTACCGCAGCAAACTGGTTGGAATAACGTGTTAAGGCAGGCCGCAGCAGGCACAGGGCAGCACTGCCCACCATACCGTTCCATTGAATAAACAGGGAGATCAGAGCCAGATCATTCCAGCGCTGATGTTCCAGCCGCATGGGTGCCAGGGTAAGAATAAAGGCCAGCAGTTCACCGATAATAACCACGGAAAACACCATTTTCAGGGAACAGAAATTCGGCAGAAACAGTGAAGACTGTTCGCTGCTGTCCTGATTTAACCTGGAGATGGCTGTTTTTTTGCTTTGCATGGGTGCTCTGAGTAATTTATTTTTACTTTAAAATATGTACTTAAATGCAAATCAACTTCCTGGGAGCGCGGGCATCCTGCCCGCGTCAACAAGCGGTTTGTACGTTATTTCTAATGCGGGCAAGATGCCCGCACTCCCAGGTTCAAAATTCTTTGTTAATAAACGGATGGACACTAATTAAGCTCATCTTAGTATATTACCTGTATAAATTCAGTGTACCAGACCATAATTTCGGCTTAAATAGGTTCCTACTCCAGAATTAGCTCCGCGAGAGCGTGGACATCCTGCCCACGTCAATGGACAGCATAATTGATTAAATTTTGATGCAGGCAGGATGCCCGCACTCCCAGGTTGAAGAATACGGATAAAAGGCGGAAAGCTGATTAATTGTTCACTTATGTTTATAATAGCGTCTCATTCCCGAAACTTTAATGATAAGCAAACGAATTCATATTATGTCTGACACTGCCAATAACACCCGCTCCACACCACAGGCTGAAAAGCCCTGGAACGGCCGCTTTACTGAACCCACTGATGCCTTTGTTGAAGCCTTTACCGCTTCGGTCACTTTTGATCAGCGTATGTACAATCAGGACATTGACGGCTCCATTGCTCATGCCAGAATGCTGGCTCATGTGGGGGTACTCACAGATGAGGAGCGCGACCGTATTATTGACGGACTGGAACAGATCCGCACCAGAATCCATAGCGGTGAATTTAACTGGTCCATTAAGCTTGAAGATGTACATATGAATATCGAAGCGGCTCTGACCGATCTGATTGGTATTACCGGTAAAAAACTGCACACCGGCCGCTCCAGAAATGATCAGGTGGCTACTGATATCCGCCTGTATCTGCGTGAGGAAATAGACCACATTGTCGCTGAACTGAAACGTTTACAGACAGCCCTGATCGACCTGGCTGAACGGGAAGCGGACACCATTATGCCCGGCTTTACCCATTTACAGACGGCCCAGCCGGTGACTTTCGGCCACCATATGCTGGCCTGGTTTGAAAATCTCGAACGGGACCGCAGCCGTTTTATGGACTGCCGTAAGCGGGTTAATATTATGCCTCTGGGTGCGGCGGCTCTGGCCGGCACCACCTACCCCATTGACCGGGAGTTTACCGCCCGGGAACTGGGCTTTGAAGGCGTTTGCCAGAATTCTCTGGATGCCGTCAGTGATCGTGATTTTGCCATTGAACTGACCGCCCATGCCGCTCTGTTAATGACCCATTTATCGCGTTTTTCTGAAGAGCTGGTGTTATGGGCATCGGCCCAGTTTAACTTTGTGGAACTGAGTGACAGCTTCTGTACCGGTTCATCCATTATGCCGCAAAAGAAAAACCCGGATGTACCGGAACTGGTACGGGGCAAAACCGGCCGGGTTAACGGCCATCTCATAAGCCTGCTAACCTTAATGAAAAGCCAGCCACTGGCCTACAACAAGGACAATCAGGAAGACAAGGAGCCTTTATTTGACACAATCGACACACTTAAGGGCAGTTTGAAGGTTTATGCCGACATGATGCAGCATGTCAGTGTTAATAAGGAGGCCATGCGTGAAGCGGCCATTCGAGGCTTTTCTACCGCAACGGATCTGGCTGATTATCTGGTTCGGGCCGGAGTGCCCTTTAGAGATGCCCATGAAGTGGTGGGCAAGGCGGTACGTCTGGGTGTGGACAGCGGACGTGATCTGGCGGAAATTTCTCTGCAGGAACTGCAGCAGTTTTCAGATCAGATACAGGAAGATGTATTTGAAGTACTGACACTGGAAGGTTCGGTTTCGGCCAGAAACCATCTGGGCGGTACGGCACCGGAGCAGGTGCGTGCGGCGGTTAAACGGGCACGGGAGAGGATTGCTTAATCTTGCAAACCCCTCAATGCCCCTTCTAAAGAAGGGGGAAGTTAGAAGCTTAGTAAATGGAAGGACGCCTGTTAATCAACGGCTTCCGGGCTGATATTGTCTGCAGCACGGGTAATGAACAGGCGCACATCATCACCTTTCTGCCACTGGCTGATACCATAGGAAATATCAATTTTATCGGCCGCCACGCTTTTTAGACGCTCTTTCAGTTTATTGACCAGTACTTCAGCGGAGTCATAAACGGTTTCAGGCAGTAACAACACAAAATCATAGCCATCCAGATGTCCGACAATATCAGCCCAGCGCATCTGATCTTTTAACAGCTGGCTGATCATCAGACGAACCTGTTCCTGCTGCTCCTGAGAAGCCTCAGAGTCACCATGATAGTGAATATTCATAAGGATCAGCGACAATGGGTTATTATAACGACGGCTGCGCGACACTTCCGAACTGAGGGTCTGAAACATGCTGTGATGACTGAGCATGCCGGTGACCGGATCATGGGACATCTTATGTGACAGAGTGTTCTCCAGCTGCAAAAGCTGTTTCTCTGTTTCGACCAGAGTACTGATGTCGGTATAGTAATGAACCGTTAATTCCTGTTGCTCTGCCACGCCATCCTTTACCGGCTCCTTAATCTTCATTACATCCTGTAACTCAAGCCATTTATCCAGAATACCGGCAAACAGCTGTACCCGGCGTGTTTCAGATACAATGTCTTTCATGCACGGCTCTTTCAGCTGTTCCTGTGACAGCCCAATCAGCTTGTCACGTTCCAGACCCAGGTAGTCACAGAAAGACTGGTTGATCCAGTAAATCGACTGGTTTTGATCCAGAATAATAATATAAGCCGGACTGTTTTCCAGTAAGTTTAAACACAGGGTGTTATTCATATCAGACATCTCTTTCTCCTGTACAGCTTGGATTCAGGTGAAATTTGTTATCAGGCTATCCTGCCATTGCTATTTTTTTAGGGAATTACTGCTATAATTTTAGATTATAAATAGCATCTTTGCCACCTAAATACAATCCACACTCTTATAAGCCGCTCAATATGCCGCATAGCAGTAAAAAAGCCAGACCGGAACGGCGGGTTCAGGCTCCACAAACCGAGTTTCAACTGGAAAAGTACGATTTTAAAAAAATCCTGCGTAAGTTCCTGCACCTGAACAGCATCCGTCTGGATCGAACCAAGGACTCTCTGACCACCCGGCAACTGGACTTTTTAGAGTTGCTGCCCTTATTATTTCATATTAACCATCCCCTGCTGCCCGGCTTTGTGTCCAGCCAGTGCCCCACTGGTATTCCGCGCTACAACCCTGACAAGGACACCATTCGTCAGGCCCGACGTCTGGCCAAATCTTTTGAATATAAACGCCGTGCCTACCGCCAGTACGATATTTATGCCCTGTATTTTATGGGCAGTACCGGCACCATTGCTTATTCTGATAAAAGCGACTTTGATGTCTGGGTCTGTCATCGGGAAAATTTGTCTGCTCTGGAAATAAAAGAACTGCAGCTTAAAACTGAACGTATTACCCAGTGGTGTAATGAATTCAGGCTGGAGGTGAATTTTTTTCTTATCAATACCACACAGTTCCGGGAGGGAAAAATTGATCAGCTCTCCACAGAAAGCAGCGGCACCACTCAGCACCTGTTATTGTTGGAAGAGTTCTACCGCACCTCCATTTTACTGGCTGGCCGTTATCCCCTCTGGTGGCTGGTACCGCCGGAATATGAACAGCAGTATGATCAGTATGTCGGCAGCATCACTCACAAACGCCTGATTAATGAACAGGACAATCTTAATTTTGGCGCCATTAACAACATTCCGGCAGAAGAATTTTACGGCGCGACCCTGTGGCATATCTATAAGGGCATTGATTCGCCTTATAAATCCATTTTAAAACTGTTGTTAATGGAGTGTTATGCCAGAGAACATCCTGATATTGATCTGCTCAGCATGCGTTTTAAACGGGCTGTTTATGATTCCGTTGCCAACAGTACCGAGCTGAATGTAGATACGGTGGACCCTTATATTATGATGCTTGAAAAAATCACTGAGCATCTGCGCCATGAAGACAGTATGAACCGCCTGGAACTGGCACGCCAGTGCCTGTATCTGAAAGTCAATGAATCCCTGACTCATCTGAAACATTCATCGGCCCACGAATGGCGGCATAATATCATGTTAAATCTGGTCAAAAGCTGGCACTGGAAACACACCAAACTGGTGTCTCTGGATCGCCGTGCCCAGTGGAAAATTGATGAAGTTAAACAGGAACACAAAAACATTATTGATGCCCTGACTTACAGCTACCGAAAACTGTCTGATTTTTTCCGTTATCAGAATCAGACGGTTCGCATCAGCAAACGCGATCTGCACATTCTTGGCCGGAAACTCTACGCCGCTTTTGAGAAAAAGGCCGGCAAAATTGAGCTTATTCATCACGATAGTGAAATAAATCTTCTGGAAAGCCATATTTCCCTGCATCCGGTCATACAGGATGAAGCCGTACACAGTATCAGTGAAGCAGACGGCTGGGCCATGTATATCGGCGCTTTCAGTCAGGTGGATCACAAATCTCCATCACCGGTCAAAAAATCCACCAGTCTGGTCAAACTGTTGTGCTGGGGCTATTTTAACCGGGTTATTAACAGCCGGACGAATTTTGTACTCAATAAAGACATAGAAATTTTAACAGTACGCGAGATCAAGCAGATCCTGAAGACTCTGGAGCAGACCTGGCCTGGTGCCTCGCCGGGTTATGCCGGTACTGACGAACTGGTCAAGCCGGCACAACTGGATTTAAATATCCTGTTTCTCAATATCGGCCTGGATCCCTTTTTATTTAACCATCCCTCCGGCACTCAGATTGCTTCCAGACAGACCGATGCACTTAATTTCGGTGCCCTGCATGAAAACCTGTTATTGAGTATTGATCAAGTCTTACTGACCAGCTGGCGGGAAATTATGACCCAGCATTTTAAGTATGAAAACGGCTTACTGGAATGCATCAGCCAGTATCTGAAATGGAATCATGACACTGAACCGGCACTGAATAATCGTGTTCCAGCCCGACCTACCCGGGTATGCTGTTTTTCTTCAGTACGGGGCGAATCCATCTCCAGACGTATCAGTCAATTGTTTAACGAGATCCTGGACAGCTTTCATGGTCGGAAAAATGCGTTTTCCACCCGTTTTTTATTTACCATTGAAGAAAGTTTTTATCTTATCTGGCAGGAACCAAAAGGCCCTCGATACCAGAAGATACCCGATACCAGAGAGCTGTTCAGGGAACTGGCCTACCCTCTGCCGCATTATCATCGCCTGGTTATAGACAGTGAATTTAACCAGCATAAGGTATTAAAACTTATTTATGCCCAGAACCGGGAGCATCATGTTCAGCTGTTTTACCAGCATCATCGTAAAACCACGGATATTTATATTATTGATGAGCGCGGCTGTTTATATCATCAGTCCACAGCCATGGAAAAAAACAACACCCACCTGAACCACTTTATTTTATTTCTGGATTCAGTGGTCAGCCGACTGAGTTTCAGCAGCCAGTTTAATACTTATACTGATCCATCAATAGATGATTTGCTGCTTGACAGTACAGTGGCTCTGGATGATATGGAATCGCTGGATAATATGGCCGCAGAGCTGCAACTGGAAGTATTTGAAATTGAAAAACAGGGGGGACAGCTTAAACTCAGTGAACAATTCTCCCGCCTGCAAAGTATGCCTGCCCGTTTTTTCCGTATTCAGGTGATTGCCGATATTAATGATGACGGTTCTCGTCGCTACCTGATTTACGCCAATGAAAAAGAGTTCAGTTCTTTTGAATATGGCAGGGATATTTATAAAAAAGTCGCAGAAGAAGTGGTACAGGCCCGTCAGGGTAATGAACGCTATCCCATTTATATTACCGACATTGACCTGTCCCAGGAACTGCGTGAGTCTGAAAGCAGCCACGGCCTGCAGGTCACCCAACTACTCAAATTTAAACAGGAAATTGAACGCCGGCTCAATCAGGCCATCAAGAACCTGTAAACCTAAATTAATCCGTTGAAACTACTGGTAACAGACACCCTCAATAATGGTTTCAATGTCTTTTTTCCAGCGCTCAAAAATGACTTTAAGTTCTGGATGTTCTTTTAGATAGGCTGGGCCAAGAAAGTCGGGAGACATAGCGGTGAGTACGGTTTCCTGTTCTTCGGCAAAGATAGCAATGGCCAGGGGCAGGTAAGGCACCAGCTCAGGATATTGTTCCGGCAGCGCCTTTATTTCTTCCGGCTTGCCGAAAAATACCACCCGATACTTGTCCGTTTTAAAACCCATACCGGTCAGACCAACATCCACACGCTGAACAAAACTCACAACATAGCCGGCTTTTTTTATTTCTTCCTGCAGGGCGCTCATGGTTTCCGGAAAGGCGTCCACAGAACGACCCATAATGAGCTTCTGGTGCTCAGCGTAAGCACCAGCAGAACATAAAAACAGCACTAAGAGCAGTGTGGACAGGCTTAATTGCCTGAGTCGGTTAGTTATTTTCATGGTATCCATCAGCATCAATCAAATAGTGATTCAGTAAAAAAACGTTTAGAGTGTACTTTCCTCAAGCATGGCTTCGTATTTCTCAGACATAAATTCGCAGCCTTCTCTTAGCTCCGCATTATTAAACAGGGAACACAGGTAGTTGGGATTGACCGTCATCACCATTACCGTATCCCCCTTTTTCATAATCGTTGCCCGAAATGGCAGAAACATGCCGATTCGGGGATCAACCGATAATGCCTGGTTAAGAAAATTAAAATTACAGAAGTACACCAGGTACTGATTTTTATTTTCCTGATCCTTTTCTACAAACCCCCGGTTAAGGGTCTGCTCGCGAATATAACGGAAATTATAACCAATCGCTGCGGCCTTGATATTATCTATGGTTTCTTCCAGTGAATAGGACGATTCATAAGTCAGCACAGCAGCATCAGGTTTATGTTCGTGACCATGTTCCGGCAGTTCCTTACTCAAAGAACGTAAATACGTGACAACGTTATCGACATCTTTTTCGGTCAGCCCCATAGAAGTAGCTGCCATCATAGGGGTGGATTCCCGGCCTGTCATAATAATTTTCTTAATCATCTGATCCGAAGCCGACGCCAGAAAAGCCGGGTTACCGATGGCCGGTGCGATAATTTCGGCATCTCGGGGCCGGGAGAAGGTCACACCGGTACCTTTGCCGCCGATACCTTCTTCCCGGTGACAGTTAATACAGATGGCATTAAAAATCTGTTTGCCCTGTTCCTTATCACCGGCAATATGGGTCTGATCATATACCGGTGGTTTAATTTCTGGTTTCCAGCTGCGAATATATTTAATCAGGCTCTGCACCTGTACATCGCTCAATTCACTAAAAGATGGCATAACCCGACCTGGGCGCCCAAGGCGAATGGTCTGCTGCAGGTATTTATCAGAGGTAGTTTTCAAAAAGTCGTCCAGGTTCAGCGGCATACCCACACCGCCGGAACCTTCACTGCCGTGACAGACCGAGCATTTTGTCTGGAACAGTTCGCTGCCCTTAGCCAGACTGGCCTGCTCGCTATTGTCCGTTGCCGCCATAACATCGCCAGCGGTCAGTAACAGCACACTGCCCAGTAAAAAACTTAGCCTGTAAAATATCCAATTAAACCTGGTTTTCATAGTCACTATTCCAGTTCAAGTGCTACCGGCTCATCTGCCTGTTCTGTCAGACAACGATTCAGAGCATCTATAAAGACTTCACCACTGCGTTCATCTACCCAGCCTTTTTCAGGATCATAATTAAAGTGAAAACCACCGGATTTAGCAGCCAGCCATAGCTGCATGGCAGCAATCTGTCGGCTGATAATAAGCTGTGATTTATTGGGCAGTATAATCGTCAGAATTCCGGCTGAACTTTCATAATCAATGTCCATCTCCAGTTCATCCAGTGCATCCTCAATCGACATAATAAGTTCATCAATCTGCTGGGTAAATTCTGATTCTGTCATAATGCAACTGTTCCCTGAAAAAAATATAGAGCTTAAATTATGTGCATCATTTTAACGTGAGAGCTGAGTTATGGCTATAGCATTCTCCTTACATCTTGATTTATATCTATTAATATTAGAATTTATTGATATTTGTTTGAATCAACCCCCTTTTATCCCCTTTTTCAGATACCTCATGCATTAATACAGTGGTATGATTAACTAAAAGATTAAGGAGACCCCTATATCCATTCTTGAACAGATTAACAATGCCAGAACCGAGGAAGAACTGTTCCAGCTGGTTGAAGAACATATACTGGATATCGAAACCCCCTCAAGCTGGAAGGAAGAAGCTGAAAAACTGATGCAGGAAGGAGATACAAAAAAAGCAGAATTATTAAAGGCTGCCGAAAGGCACTGGCATACACTGGAAAAGGTATAAAAAAAGGCGCCGCAGGTTTTATCCTGTTGCGCCCGGCATTACCAACTCATGATGGGGGGGGATTATCGTTCGTTGGTAAATTTCTTTTACTGAAACTTTAGTTACTTAACTTTAGTTTCCAGTGAATCGCTCTTGCCTGTATTGTCTTTCCAGGACAGTTTAACGCTATCACCCGCCTTACCGCCTTTAAATTTAAAAGACAGGTATGGGTTTTTGGAGATAGCAACACCCCATTCGGCTTCCAGTACGGGTGCGCCATTGTGTTCACAAACGACTTCTTCAATAAAATGAGCAGGAATTACTTTACCTGTCTTTTTATCTTTACGTAAGCCGGTTTCCATTTTATGACTGATCAGTGCTTTAACTGTAACCACGCCATTTTTCGCTTTTGCGCGAATTTTAATTGAGCTTTTAGCCATTATTCTTTTCCTGTTCGTATTTGGTTTAGAGTAACCGGTTAATTCACTGCCCGGTTTTCTCTTAACGTATTAGTTATATCAATTATCAAATCGAGTTAGAGGTTATTGATTAACCGCCGCAACCACCGATTGTGACTTTAACTTCTTTTCTGGCGCTGTAGAATTTACCGCCGGATTCGCAAACTGCGATAATATTGGAAGTTTTGCCCATTTTGATACGAGTGGAAATAAATGCTTCAGCTTTACCTTTCAGGTTAAACTTGGCAATCAGTGGAGTGCCGTTCTTTTCAGACAGAATGGTAATAGACTTAACATTGCTTAAAGTAGTGCTGACAGTAATGGGAACCACAGCACCGTTTTCCGCAATCTGAGGTGCCTTAATTTTAATCTTGTCACTGGCTTCAGTCAGTTCAGTACCGATAGCCCCTTTTAATGCAGACTGTACGTCTTTAGCATTAAACGCTTTTTTGTTCCATGCGGCTAACACGCTGCCAGGAACTAACAGACCACTTGAAGCGGCCAGAGCAATAGCACCTGTTGCCATAGTGTTTTTCAGGAAATGTCTACGTTGCATCTTTTATTCCTTCCTTTGTTGGTTGTTTTTTGTTGTACATAGTTATCTATACGCACAATACTGCATTGACTATGCCAATTAACAAATAACGATGAATATCAATAAGATACAACATGCTCAGATAAGCATGGACTGGCCAGATAAAAGGCAGATTGCAAATTGACTGTGCAAATTGCAACCTGCCTTTTATCTGGCCTGCTCAGACTTCTGCCGGCAGTATAACATTAAATGCTGCACCCTCAGACTCCGTATCTTCAACCCAGATCTGTCCCTTATGAGCGTCTATAATCTGGGCACAGATAGCCAGTCCCAGGCCGGTTCCGCCTGCTCCGGTTCGGGTACGGCTGGACTGATTAAACTTATCAAAAATCAGTTCTTTTTCTGCATCCGGCACACCGGGTCCCT
>JALTKC010000477.1 GCA_027076245.1 Gammaproteobacteria bacterium | reverse complement strand
ATTTTATTATATTGTAAATAGATGCCCTTCAATACGAAAATATTATGTTACAAAAGAACATGATGATCCTGAAGAAGCCGCAAAATATAGATTAAAAAAAGTTACCGAAAATCCAGAACGAAGCTTAGGCACTATGACTGGAGGAGGCATAACCATTTCTG
The DNA here is from genome assembly GCA_027076245.1 of Gammaproteobacteria bacterium. Taxonomy (GTDB): domain Bacteria; phylum Pseudomonadota; class Gammaproteobacteria; order GRL18; family GRL18; genus JANELJ01. The sequence goes on along the minus strand of JALTKC010000477.1, from coordinate 2,778 downwards.
TCCTAAGTTTTATTCTTCTTGGCATCTGGCACCTGATCAGAAATTATTTTTTTCCAGGCTATCAGGATAATCTTGTCTACTCACTTCTCATTATAGGTTTAATTTCCTATACAGTTGACAACCTACTTGTAACACAACAAAATCAGGGACCTAAATATATAAGGAAATTTAATAAAAAGAAAGGCTGGTGGCGAATAAAGTGGGCAACGATAACAGCCATTTCTCCTATTATTGCAATATCATTTGCAATTTCTACATCCAGCTATGGATTTATAGGCAAGTATATATTGTCAGTTAATGGTTACACTCAGGAAGAAATTATTGAAATGCTTGATACGAAAAAACAAAATACCAATATATATCAACAGAATTCTAATGACGGACAAGATTCAGAGCAGGATATTCTAAAAAAAATTAGACAATACACACCTGATAGGCCAGATTAAATTTTCAGTTCTTTTCAGACAACATAAAGGGAATTAAACATGTTAGTACTAAATCGTCAGGACGGCGAAGCCATTCAATTAACGACAATATTAAACTTATTATTCATGTCCAACCCGGTCAGAAAATTAAAATTGCGGTCAGGGCCCCTAAAGATATTCGAGTATTAAGACAGGAACTGACTGAATAACAAACAGCAAACCAGTTATGAGGCCATTATTAACAATCCTGTTTATATTATCCAGTAAACCAGGAAATGGCACTACTTTTAGTACTCATTTTAAATGATTAATAAATTTTAACTGGCTCTTTTGTATACTTTACTACCTTGTTTTTTTGTTGTTGAACCTTATTATTACAATAGTTCACTAAGACACATCGTATTAAAACTATTAAGGTATTGGTAATGAAGATTAAAGTGTTTTTTTTAGTAACCGCAATTGCCGGTTTATTACTGCTTTCCGGTTGTACGCAGGAGTCACAGAATAAGATCAGCCGCTCTATTCAGAACTGGACAGGAACTGATGGTGTTCTGGATATTTATATGGGGGAGAAACTGGTACAGCGGTTTATTAAAATTGATAAATTATCCACTGCTCAAAGTACTTCAGGGAATGTATCCAGAGATTATCGTTTTGGCTATGGTTATCTGGACAGTAATTTTAATTTAAAAGTGGATCCCGGAGAGAAGAAGCTTTATTTTGAGATTAGCGGTTATGCAACACCCTATATTTTTTATGAATCCCCATTATAAACTGCCTGGCTCCATCAGTTTATATTGTGTAAAAATGCCCTGCACTGCCAGAGTTGCACAATAGTCTGACAGATTTTTCGGCAGTTTTATGGTTTCAAAAACCACCTTTTTATTCGGTCTGAAATACTCGCTATAATGCTTAAGCAGTGCCGGGGGCTTTGGTGCGACTGTCAGGCTGAACTGAGTGGGTGACAGAGCCATACCGCTGCCCAGAACTTTCATATAGGCTTCTTTGCGAGTCCATAAGTCATAAAATGCCTCTCTCTGCTCGTCCGTACTCCCTGCTGAAAATAAAGCCTTCTGTTCTTCCTGCGTACAAAAGCGCCGGGCTATCCCCTGCCAGTCACTGCTACGCTGCCTGTTTTCAATATCAATGCCTACTTCCTGCCCGGAACTAACTGCAAGCAATGCAATATCTTCTGTATGGCTAAGATTGAAATTTAAAGGACTTTCCTTATTATCAGGTGAGACCAGATAAGGTTTGCCTTTTTCAGCCGTTTTAAACATCAGACAGGATGCCTCGATAGCAAGATAACTGCCCAGTACCCTGCGCATAAAGCCATGAAAAATAACAAAATGCTCTTTATGTTCTGAAAATTTGAAACGTAATGCCCTTTCCTGTTCTTCCGGGGACAGTTCTGAGAACAACTCATCTCTTTTTCCAGCCCACTGTACTGCTCGGCAGATCCAGACATCGATCTGGCCTGTATTTATTTTTTTGGTATGTATCTGCACTAAAAATTCCAGCTGACGACTTTTTTAACCCTGAATTCAATCATAACCGATTTTATCCTCTAAACACATGAATAAGCTTTGCTAATTGACTGATTTCTTTATTTATTGCCTTATTTTGGCTATAGTGAAATATAAATGAAATATCATTCACCAGATTTATATAACTACTCAGCATATTTATAAGAACAATTATCAGAGCCTGATTATGAAACTTTCCAAAATTCGACAAAGCCATTATCTGCTGCCAGATAATATGACCAAAAAAAGCTTTCTGGATACCCTGGGACAGGAGTTTGTTGTTAAACAAGTTGAAAATACCTTTGAAAAAATGGCCATTCTGGACAGTTTTGAATGGGCTTTGTACGAACACAGGATCCTGGCTGTACGACATGATAACCAGCGGATCAGTTTGTGGTTTGATGAAGAGGATATACTGGATCCTGATGAAGCCCATACCATTGAAGATATTAATGCCAGAACCCGGTTCTGGTGGCAGTTAGCTGCATCCCCTGAGCGGGATATTCTAAAAAAACTGCTGGATTTACGGGCTATGTACCCAATGTATGAAGGCCTGTTAAGAACCGAACAGTTTAACCTGATGGATAATGACGGAAAAATTCTGGTTTTCTGCCAGCTGATCACCATTTCCCGTCCTGAAAACAGCCGCAAGGCCATATTCCGTATGGTAAGGCTTATCCCTGTGACCGGCTATAAAGCACAGATTAAACAGGCGTCAGAGCTGATTAAAAGCCTGGGCGGCTTTATGCCCAGGCTCAGTCCCATTGATTCTCTATTAAGCGCCCTGGGAGTAACACCGAAACCATTTAATATTAAACCCCGACTGG
>JALTKC010000476.1 GCA_027076245.1 Gammaproteobacteria bacterium | reverse complement strand
ACCATTACTGGCAATGCTATTAATAAACCTTTGAATAATTTAACAGGTGATTCTGCGAAAGGTCGTCTGCTGGCAAAGAACAGGAATAAGGGTAACTGTATTTCCTGTCACCAGATGCCGATACCCGAAGAGGAATTCCATGGCACTATCGGACCTGCCCTGTATAACATTGGTAATAAGTTTAATGAGGCAGAACTGCGTCTGCGAATTGTGGATATGCAGCGTATAAATCCGTTTACCATTATGCCCAGCTATTACCTCAGTACCCGCTATATTAACCGAATTGCACCTCAATATGAGGGCACAACCATTCTTAGTGCTCAGGAGATAGAGGATTTAATTGCCTATCTTAAAACCTTAAAAGCACCAGATAAGACCATAGAAGCTAATACTCTGCCGACACCTGACGGTCTTAAATCCGGTTATGAATTTATTTCCCAGGAAGCCCGGGAAATACAGGATGATGATTTTCAGAATCCGGGTTATGAACTCATTGAACAGGGAAAGGAATTATTTGCCAAGCCCTGTGATGACGATAAAAGCTGTGCCAGTTGTCACGGTGCTGATGGTGAACAGCTCTCCCCTGCCAGTATTGCACACTACCCGAAATTTATTGCCAAACTGGGTAAGCCGTTAACCCTGCGGGATCAGGTTCAGCGCTGCTGGGAAAACCGGCTGGATAATTTGCCTCTGCTGTATGACGACAGGGAGTTGCTGGCTCTGGAAACTTTTTTGCGTTATCTGGCGCAGGGTGAAAAAGTTAATGTGGATATCAGCGGACCTATGAAACCTTATTATGAAGCGGGGAAAAAATTGTATTATACCCGTTTTGGACAGATGAATATGACCTGTGATCATTGTCATGATATTCATACAGGGAAAATGCTGCGCGGCCAGAAACTGTCCCAGGGACATACCAATGGTTTTCCGGAATACCGGCTTGAAGCCCAGAAAATGATTAATCTGCCGCAGCGCTTAAGAGAGTGTTTTCGCTCTCTGAGAGCAGAAACCTTTGAGCAGGATTCTGAGGAATTTCGCAATCTGGAAATTTATCTCAACGCCAGAGGCAATGGCCTGCCCATTGAAACACCGGCTATCCGTTATTAATCTGAATTAAGCAGAAATTTTATAATTGGACTGGCCCTTCAGTAACTTGCTGTACTGATTATAAAAATTAACCACCTTACTTAAGCGCCTGCCAGTATCAGAAGATGTTCTGATCTGCCCTTCAATCAGGCCGTCAAGAAATTCCGCCACGGTATAGGAAAAACGATTTAAACGCTGTGCCTGAACCATTTCAGATAGTACCTTAATAAAGCGAATAGAGGACTGGAACCGGATTAAATTATCCAGATTCCCAGGAGTGTCTGCTGCGTTTTGGGTATTGTGGTTTAATTCTGACAGACTGTTTAAATCTGATAATTGCTGTTCAAATTCATCGATAAAAATATCCAGTTTTTCATTATTACGGATATTTTCAAATTCCTGCAGCCATTGTTCATCAGTCATCTGAATATCGGTATTAAGTTCCTGAAAGGCAGTGATCCGCTGGTCCAGAGTACTTTGATTGACTTTTCTAATCTCTTCCATTGAATTGAGTGGATCAGACACTTTGTCAGTTATTAAAGAGCTGTTTATTTCTTCACTCTGAATTTCAGCCCTGGTATTATGCACATCCCATTCAGGCTGAAACGCCGCTTCAAGTATATTTTTATCTTTAGGACGTGTTTTTAAATGCTCAATATCGATATCACAGAAACCATCTGAAGCTGTATTATTAATTGCTGGTTCATCCTCTGAAATAATAGTATCAATAGTTTCAGTCTCAGAATAGTCTGGGTGTTTGGTTACCGGTATATGTATAAACTCATCATCCGGCTGTTCTTTTGCTCTGAAAAAAAACAGCATTAACAGAAAAAGCAGGCTTATTCCCAGAAACAGCAAAAGATACTTTATTTCTGACGATTGGGTAAATGACTGGTCAATAAATGAAGAAAGCTGGTTTACAAATCTGGAATTTAAAAAGTCCGATAAAAGATCGGATAAATACTCAGACATAAAATAGCTTCCCTGTTGATCGGGGCTTCCTCTAAGCGAATGTTCAATACTTCCCTGCATTACCATACACCTTCTGAATGACTTATAAATATTAATACCTGGTAATATTATATCTCAGATTGTACTAAGGAACGTAAAAATTATCTTACTTTCATTTAATTTCTGGTGTATTTCCAGGAAATAGCAAAAGCCATAAAGGATAACATGGCTGCCAGAATAAAGGTTATAGTGGAACCCATACTTTCCCACAGGTAACCACCATAAAGGCTGCCCATAGCTCCGCCGACGCCAAAACTCACACTGCTATACAGCGCCTGCCCCTTACCCTGATTATTGCCTTTAAAAAAACGGTGAATATAGGCAATGGCCACGGCATGATAAATGCCGAAGGTTGAAGCGTGAAATATCTGGGCAAAAGTGGTTAACAGGGCATTATCAATAAAAAAAGCAATCATCAACCAGCGTAGAGAACCGGAAAACAGACTAGCCAGCAGCAGATTTCTAAACCCAAAGCGCTTAACCAGCCAGGGCATCACTGCAAAGGCGACCACTTCAGACAGTACACCAATAGCCCAGAGCACACCGATCCAGGATTTTTCATAGCCATGCGCTTCTGCATAGATGGAATAAAACGTATAGTAAGGACCATGACTGGCCTGTACCAGCAGACAGGCGGCCAGCAGAGCAATGACTTCCGGTCGCTTGAGGATCTGCATAATACTGGTATGCACTTCCTGATGCTTATTGCCGCTATGCTCACTGACCAGAAAGGTTGAGACAGCAATACCGGCTAACAGCATGGTCACCACTATGGGCAACTGACTGACCGGCATGGACATTAATACCCGGCCCATAATCATTACGGCTGCTACAAACCCAAGTGAGCCCCATATCCGTATCCAGCTGTACTGATCTGTTTTTTTTCCCAGATGGTTAAAGGTCAGCGCTTCATACTGAGGCAGTATGGCGTTCCAGAAAAAACTGAACCCCATTAATACCAGAAACAGGGCCCAGAAACCGTTAACCAGAAAAATCGCCGAAAAACCCAGCAGCGAAAGAATGGCACCAATGCGGATTATAGTGAGCCGGTTTCCTCGATGATCGGCAATCCAGCCCCAGAGGTAAGGCGCTACAATCTTAGTGCCCATAATGACCGCAATTAACTGTCCGATTTGAACGGGATCATAGCCGGCATCAGACAGGTACAGCCCCAAATAGGGTATAAAAGCGCCCAGGGTGGCAAAATAGAGCCAGTAAAAACTGGACAGACGCCAATATGGAATATTTTTAATCAAGGTTTTTGTCAGGGTACCGGGTATTTATGAGCCTGGCTGAGCAGGAATAACCGGTGTAATGGACTGCACATCCGCATTCTGTGCCCGATGGCGCAGCAGGTGATCCATCAGTGTAATAGCCAGCATGGCTTCCGCTATCGGCGTAGCCCGAATGCCGACACAGGGATCATGACGCCCCTTGGTAATCACTTCAATTGGCTCACCATTGAGATCCACACTTCTTCCAGGCAGGCGCAGGCTGGATGTGGGTTTAAGGGCAATATGCACTACGATATCCTGACCTGAGGATATACCGCCCAGAATGCCGCCCGCATGATTGGACAGGAAACCTTCCGGAGTAATTTCATCCCGATGCTCTGTACCCTTTTGTTCTACACTGTCAAAGCCGGCACCAATTTCCACGCCTTTTACCGCGTTAATACTCATCATGGCATGGGCAATATCCGCGTCCAGACGGTCAAATATCGGCTCACCCAGACCGGGGATCATGCCACTGGCTACTACAGATACTTTAGCACCCACCGAATTACCCTCTTTTCTGAGGGCATCCATATAATCTTCCATGGGCTTGATCTGACGTTCATCAGGGCTGAAAAAAGGATTCGTATTGACCAGCTCCCAGTTAAAGTGCTCGTCTCCGGGCTGGGCTGTTTTAATGGGACCCAGCTGGGACAGATAACCTCGAATTTCAATGCCGTAAACCTCTTTCAGATATTTTTTGGCAATGCCCCCGGCCGCTACCCGTGAAGCCGTCTCTCTGGCCGAAGAACGGCCCCCTCCACGGTAATCCCTGAAACCGTATTTCTGCTGATAGGTATAATCAGCATGGCCGGGACGAAAGGTATTTTTAATATTGCCGTAATCTTTGGAACGCTGATCTTTATTATAAATCACCAGTGATATTGGCGTACCGGTAGTTTTACCCTCAAAAATTCCGGACAGGATCTGTACCTCATCATCTTCCCGGCGCTGAGTGGTATGCCGGGAGGTACCGGGTTTACGGCGATCCAGATCGGTTTGCAGATCCGCTTCAGATAATTCCAGGCCGGGAGGACAGCCATCCACAATACAGCCAATTGCCCTGCCATGACTTTCACCAAATGAACTAACAACAAATAATTTTCCAAAAGAGTTTCCAGACATAGCGAGCCAACCGTTTTAAATGAAAGAGGTTCTGTAAAAAGTTACTGTTTTTTTGAGGATTAAGTCACATTCTGTGAATGTTAAACAAAGCTACTGCATTTACAGTAAAAAAGTTCATTAATCGTTCAGGATATGGGTGAGATTATATCAGTAAATCAAGAGGGAAAGGAGTTCATCATGTTTAATTTTAAAACATTCACAATCAGTCTTACCGTGTTGATCAGCATTACAGCTCAGACTGCACTGTATGCCAGAGGACAATCACATATATCCTATGAGTATGTCCCGGTTATCAGTGCCACACCGGTCTCAAAAATCATTCAGCATTCAACCCCCTACCAGGACTGCTGGTCAGAACAGGTTCAGATCGAACCATCCCGGACTCAACCCACACAGAACAGTTATTTCGATGCCATGTTCGATGAAAACTCCTATACTGGAACCGTACTTGGCACACTGGTCGGCGGTGGTATCGGTAATGCTCTGGGTAACAGCAAGTCGAATAAGAAAGCCGGTGCTGTCGTCGGCGGCATACTGGGCGGTGCGGTTGCTTATGATCTGACTCATAACCGGCGTAAAATCCCTGAATTTAACAGGGCCAGATATGAAACCCGGCAGCGTTGTACCACTCGTTACAAAACCTATGAAGAAGAAAAGGTAGTAGGCTATCGAGTGCGTTACCGCTATAATGGCAATGAATACACCACCCAGACTAAACATGAACCTGGTGATACTTTACGCATGAAACTGGTGGCAACCCCTGTGGAGGACTAAAATGCGAGCCTTGCTGATAGAAGATGAAGTTCAGCTTCAGGAGCAGATCCGCAGCCAGCTTGAGGCTGAGCATTTTCAGGTCGATATCACCGGCAACGGTAAGGAAGGCCTGTATTTTGCCAGCGAATACCCGGTGGATATTGCCATTATTGATATCGGGCTGCCGGAACTGTCCGGTATAGACATTATTAAAGCCCTGCGCAAACAGGGCAGCACTTTGCCCATACTGGTGCTTACTGCCAGAGGCCGCTGGCAGGACAAGGTAGAGGGGCTGGAAGCCGGTGCCGATGATTACCTTGTTAAACCCTTCCATATGGAAGAGCTGCTGGCACGCATCAATGCCCTGCTGCGCCGGGCTTCCAACAGCAGTTCACAGGAGATCTGTTACGGCCCAGTCTGTATAAACCCGGACAGTCAGCAGACTACCCTGTCCGGCCAGCTTCTGGAACTGACCGAATTTGAATATAAAATTCTCGAATACCTGATGCGTCGGCACAATAAGGTTATTTCCAAGTCCGAACTGTCTGATTACCTTTATCCTCATAATGAGGACCGGGACAGCAATGTTCTGGAAGTGATTATGGGTCGTCTGCGCAAAAAACTGGATCCTGACGGTCAGTTAAAGCCCATAGAAACTGTGCGCGGCCGGGGTTACCGGTTTAACCTGCAATAAGCGGCAATCTCCCTTGAATAAGCTGTCCATATATTTTAACTCCATCAATAAGCGGATTATTATCGGGGCAGTCATAGTGGTCAGCCTGTTTGTTTTTTTAACCGGTTATACCCTGAATAAAACCTTCTATAACAATGCTTATTCTGCCTTAAAAGAACGCCTGACCGGACAAATTTATCTGTTAATGGCAGACCGGGAACTTAATACCGTTAATCCACAAAACAGTCCACAAAAACTGAGCGTTGACATCCTTAATCATGACAGTGGTCTGTCCGCCTATATCACCCAGGCCGACGGAACCATTTTATGGCATTCCTCCGGCAGCGATCCCCGCTATCTGCCACCGGACAACCCCCTTATTTATGGGAAAATTGTTCACGGTAAAAAAGTTTTTCAGACTTTTACTGTAGATGACAAGGACTATATTGGCCTGAGCATTGCCATTTTCTGGAATCTGAATAAGTACCAGACCCCGCTTATTTATCACATCAGTGATGATCTCAGTGAACTATACCAGATCATTGACAGTTATCAGAAAAGCCTCTGGAGCCATTTATTATTAATGTCCGTTACCCTGCTGATCAGCCTGTTTGTTATGCTGCGCTGGGGTCTGAAACCCCTGCGGGATGTAGAACATGAAATCAAGGCTGTTGAACAGGGTGAACAGGCACTTTTACAACAGGACTACCCCCAGGAACTACAGCCGCTCACCCGCAATATTAACGAACTGATCCGTTATGAACGCCAGCAGCAGGAACGCTACCGTAACGCCCTCGCCGACCTGGCCCACAGCCTGAAAACACCTCTGGCTATTATTCAGGGACAGAGTTTCGATAAACAGCAGCCTGAAAATTATATTGAACAAATTGATAAAGCCGTACAACGAATTAACAATATTGTTGAATATCAACTACAGAGAGCCAGTACCACCAGCCCGTCCCCTCATATCCAGTACCTGAAACTTGAGCCGGTTATAAAATCCCTGCTAGACAGTATGAAAAAAATTTATCGGGAAAAAGCCATTCACTTCACCATTCAAATAACGCCCGGTATCCAGTTTAAAATGGATGAAGGCGATTTAATGGAAATACTGGGTAACCTGCTGGATAATGCCTGTAAATGGTGCAAGAACAGCATAAATATTGAAGTCACCCAGGATTCCACTCAGCTCAATATTATTATTGAAGATAACGGCCCTGGTATTGAAACTGAAAAAATCAATACCATTACCCGACGCGGTGTACGAATTGATGAACTGACACCCGGACACGGTGTCGGCCTGGCCATTGTGCAGGATATTGTTACTGCCTATAATGGCCGCATTGAATTTGGCTCCTCTGACAAGGGTGGTTTAAAAGTATTCGTCAGTTTTAAGCTATAATCAAATTAACACAGCCTCTTAACCACCTGACTGGTTTTATATGACATTACTTATTTTTTATCTGGCACTGGCTTTACTGGTGTCTTTCCTGTGCTCCATTCTGGAAGCCGTTTTTCTGTCTATCCACAGCAGTTATATTGCTTCTCTGAGTGATCAACCAAAACTTAAAAAGACCCTGACGCAATTAAAGAAGGACGTGGACAGTTCCATTTCCTCCATACTTATTCTCAATACCTTTGCTCACACTATAGGCGCTGCCGGTGTGGGAGCAGAAGCGGTCAGAATATTTGGTGTCCAATGGCAGAGCCTGATAGCGGTTATTTTAACCCTGCTGATCCTGTATTTTTCTGAAATTATTCCCAAAACCATCGGGGCTACTTACTGGCGCGAACTGGCCAAACCCACGGCTTATATTATTAAAATATTAACCATTGTCCTGCTGCCACTATTATGGATTTCCAGCCAGCTGACCAACCGAATTAAAAGCAGTAAAAAACACGGCCTGACCCGGGAGGAAATTATGGCCATGGCAGAAATCGGAGAAGAAACCGGTATCCTGGCCGAGAATGAAACCCAGTTGATAGAAAATCTGCTGACCCTGAAACAGACCAGGATAGAAAACATTCTGACCCCGCGCAGCGTGGTTTTTAAGCTTAATGCGGATCAAAGTATTGAATCAGCTTTAACCGAAGATAACCTGTTTATCTTTTCCCGTATTCCGGTTTATCAGGACAATAAGGACAATATTATTGGAATGGTATTTGCCAGAAGTATTTTACGAGCCATATCCATGAACCAGAACGTTTCTGCCTCCATTAAAACCCTGACCCGTCCGGTACACAGTGTTCCTGAACATATGCCGGTTTATTTCTTGCTGGATCAGTTTATCAGCCGCAAGGAGCACTTATTCATTGTACACGATGGCTACCGGCAGTTTTCCGGCATTGTCACCCTGGAAGATGCCCTGGAAACCCTGCTGGGCAGAGAAATTATTGATGAGGCCGATAAAGTTGAGGATATGCAGAAATACGCCTTAAAAAAGGCCGCCATGTGGAAAAAACATTTAAGTAAGCAATCAGAAACCGGTAAAACTTAAACTTGATTTCATCACCTGATGCAATAATCCTGAAAGTATATTATTCACCACCAAAATACTGTTCCAGTTGTTCTTTGGTTAATAAAAACACCCCATGCCCGCCATGCTCAAATTCGAACCAGTAAAAGGGGATATCAGGATAACGTTTCTGCAGGGCATATTCACTATTACCCACTTCAACAATTAAAATTCCCTCAGGGTAAAGGTGTTCTGCGACCTGCTCCAGCATGGGTATAACCAGATCCAGACCATCTTCACCAGCGGCCAGACCCAGTTCCGGTTCGGCATGATATTCTATGGGCAGGTTAGACATATCCTCTGCATCCACATAAGGCGGGTTGGAAACAATAATATGGTATTGCTGCCCTTTAAGATTGCTGAACAGATCCGACTGCACAATATTTACCTGCTCCACCATCTGATGCTGTTCTATATTCTGTAATGCCACATCCAGTGCATCTTCAGAAATATCAGCTGCATCCACTTCAGCATGAGGGAAATAACTGGCACAGGCAATGGCGATACAGCCACTGCCGGTACACAAATCCAGAATACGTTCAACTTTTTCAGGTTCCACCCAGGGTTCAAAATGATTCTGAATCAGTTCACATATGGGTGAGCGCGGAACCAGTACTCGTTCATCCACATAAAAAGACAGACCACAGAACCAGGCCTCATGAGTCAGATAGGCCGCCGGAATTTTTTCTTTGGCACGTCGAAATAAAATACTGGCAACGGCCAGTTTTTCATTTTTGGTTAACTGAGAAGAAAAATAAACCGAGTGCGTGTCCGGCTCAAGGTTGAGTGTATGCAGTACCAGATAGGCCGCCTCATCAATGGCCGTCGCATTACCATGTCCATAATACAGACCGGCCTTTTTGAAAAGACTGGCACCAAAACGAATAAAATCAGTAATGGTATGCAAAGACTCAATAATGTCCTCTTTGGTATAGGCAATACCGGTCATAAAATCCCCTTATTATTTATTTTCCAAAACTTATTTTCTAAAACAACGCCCTACAGACTGTTTCGCACACACTGTACCATCAAACCAGATGGTACTGTCCAGTTTTGCACCCGTCAGTTTAATACCTCTGCCCTTAGCATGAGTTAAATCAGCATAACTGAGATCGGCCCCGCTAAAATCTGTTCCAGTCAGATCCGCCCCTCTTAAGTCTGCCGCCCTTAAACTGGCATGACTGAAATCAGCATGACTGAGATCCGATAAGGACAGATTGGCATAATCAAAATGACTTTCCCTGGCGTCAGTTTCCGAAAAAGAACTGCTTTGCAATAAGGTGTTTTTAAAACTGCTGTTTTTTAAACTCCGTCTGGAAAAGTCCCTGCGCTGCAAATGACAGCCGTCAAAAGTAGTGCCGTCCTGTCCTGTCGCATTACAGTCAATAATGTCCAGCGGTTTATCAGGAGTAAACACAAACATGGCATAAATGATTGCCGCTACAATGGCAAAAAAGGATACCATGCCCAGCATACTGGCGGTTTTAATTCTTAAATGAGTAATTTTTTTTCGCGGCTGGTAAACCAGTTCATTACCATCCTTATCAATCTCCCTGACTTCGCCTCTTTCATCAGCCCAGCGTCGGGCTGCCCTGAGGCGTTCCTTATAATTATCTTCATTACGGTATTTTAATACCTCAGGCATGACTTCCCGTACTGATGAGGCCTTATGCCAGGTTTGTTTATCCTGGCTTAACATATCTGATGGATGTACCCGGCCCAGCAAAATCTGTTTACTGATTAAACCGGTGGGAAAAGGTCCTTTAATTTTTCCCTCGCGCCGGATATACCAGAGCTGATTATCATGACTCATAAATTTTAATTATCCAGATTTGGTTTATACTTAAATATAGCCTAAATTCACACAATTGACTAAACAACGATAATGCAGCCTATTGATCTTGCCAGACTGGTCAAAAACCTGTCTGAAAACACATCAGGAAAAACCACCGAAAGCGCCAGCATTGAAAGCCAGCGTCAGGCCATTGGTTTGCTGCTCAAACAGACCCTGAAAAGTCTGGCCACTGACGGATTACTCAGTGTTGATAACCAGAAAGCTCTGATTTCAGCTAAAAATATCCTGCCCGGTGAATTTACACAGATGTATATTCAGGAGCGCCTGCTGCAGCACAAACTCGCTGAACAACTGGCTGCCCAGGTTATTAAAGCTGCCCCTTTGACCCAGTCCACCGTAAATCAGTGGTTTTCCGGACAGTTGATTCAGGCCATTGTCCTGCAGGCACCCAAAAACGGCCTTGCCACCTTTCTGGTCAATCCACAGGGGCTGTTCGATCCTGCTTTGCTGGCCAGTCTGACACAATCAAAACCTGACTCAAAACTCAGTGATACCCTGATGCGCCAGTCTCAACAGGTCAGTATAAAAACCGACCTGAGTCTGCAGGCCGGTCAGCAGTTATTACTGGAAGTCATTAAAACCAACCGGGATTTTAGTTTTAAACTGAATTCAGAGCCCGCTCAAAGCCAGCAAATCAGCCAGCATCTGAACATGCTCATTAATAAACAACAGGCGCTGGTGAATATTCTCAGTTCATTAAATGAAATCAACCAGCAAAAAGCAAGTGCCCAAAAAATATTTACCCCCCGGTTTATCCAGCAGGTGGGCCAGTTTATTGAACACCTCCCCCACTTTTCACAACTGGACAATAGCAAGGCTCTGCAACAGGCTGTTCGTGATTCAGGACTGTTTCTGGAAAACGCTCTGGCACAGCAGGCCCGTGCCGGTACCACGGGCTCAGGCCTTACTGCTGCCAGCAGTATCAG
>JALTKC010000475.1 GCA_027076245.1 Gammaproteobacteria bacterium | reverse complement strand
CTTAACTCTAATATTTATGAACTGGATTCAAACCAGTTAGATGCTCATAAAGCCTTACAGACTATTGTCAGAAAATTCCGTATTCCTATGCACATTAGTGAGATTCATCATCAATTAATAGCCATGTTAGAGGGAATGAATGAGCAGGAACTTGCAGTTGCCATAAGTGAATCACTTTGTCTTGATCGAAAAAAATTATTTGATACGCTGTCTGGTCTGACTTTTATAAGCGCTATTGAAAAAAAGCTTAAAAATGAATTTGAACTATTGGATAGTTATCTAAAAATAGAAAAAGAGCTGTTTAAAAAGGGTATCAGTGATGAATTGAATGGACAATTAAAAACCTTATTATGGACGTGTTTTAATAAAAAAATAGTGGTGATAGAGGATGAGCATGCCAGTGGTGATGAGATTATTGATATAATTGTTGAAGCCTCACCACCCGGACTTGAAAATAAAATTATGGGTATGCAGAATATTAAAGGCACTGGTCTGGATTTTGTTTACCGCTGGTTAGACTGGGATTATTGTTATCAGTCGCTAAAACAATTATCCAGTGAAAAAGTTGAGGAATTTGAACAAGGTTTAAAGCGTTTGGCAGGTTTTCAGGGATACAGCCGATTATGTGAAAATAAGGTTAGAGAAGTAATCAATAATGTAAAAAATAAACCGCTGGCACAAAGAGAAAGTTTTCAGGCAGAGCTGGAATTTATCGAAAATCGGATGCAAACTATTTTAGATGGCATACAACAAACATCCTCTAAACAGAACGTATCATCACGCTGGAAACTAGCCCTGGTTAATTTTATAGAAGAAATTCTTGATACAAGTGATGCAGTAAAACGACGTAAGAAAGCTGATTTAATATACAAGGAACTTATTAATTTGCGTATCAGCTATGCCAGGGCAGCTCTGGAACTTAAAAACCTTAACACCAGACAAAAAGGCGGCTGGTTAAGAAAGAAAATTTTTAATCAGAACTAAGCTAAGATGATTTTTTATGAAAAGCACTGGCCGTTTCCTGAACGGCATTCTCAATAACAGAGTGATGCATAATAACTGTGGCAATATCATTACGGAAACAGTGGCTTAATGCATCTATAGTCATTTCTACCACATGGTTGTTTTGGGTCAGACAGTTAAACCGGGTTTTATCATCACTGATCCAGGTGATTTTGGCACGGGAGCAGCGGGTTTCAAAGCAAAATTCAACCCAGTCTTCTTCTTCCAGTTGTTTAACCATTTCTGTGTATCGGTCATCGGCTGCCGGAGCCAGCTTATAAGCCTGGGTTGAAAGGCGGATAAGATCGTAATCAGTAACCGAGAGCCTTCTAGCATGAGTGTGTTGACTGCTGTCTGTATCATTTAAATTAACTTCAGTGACCAATTCAATGACTTCATCCTGATCAACATCAGCCGTTATGGCAGACTTTTCTTCCAGCTTTTCGACTTCATTAACGACTTCTTTTATATCGCTGATGGTTTCATCTGTTTCGTTAAGTGCCTTTTTATTATCGCTAAAGGTTTCTTTAATATTTTCAGACATAGGTTCAGGTGCTATGTCCTGGTTATGGGCTGATTGTGGTTCTGATTCGGGTTGTTCCTCTGGTTGGACAGGTGTTTGGGCTATTGGCTCAGCCGTTGTCTGCACGTCAGAAAGTGCATTTTTATGCAGGATATCCAGATACTTTAGCAGTTTTGTTTTTTGCTCATAGGGCAAGTTAATCTCTATCAGGCCGTCTTCAAACTCCTGGCGAAGAACCGGTTGCAGACGTTTTAGGCGTTTAATATCAATATCGGTTTCTGCGGGCTGAATGCTTTTAATTAAAGTACCGATAAAGGCTTTGCTTCGTTCCCAGTCATCTTCATTATAGCTGTCGTTAAACCAGGTGTTGAGCATCACCTTTTTCCAGACCTTATTAAGGATCAGCATCAGGTTGTCAGGTACCTCATGATCCTGGGTATGATACAGAATAACCGCATTAATTTTCTTTTCTATCTGGCTTCTGGAAGAAGGGCTTTTAATATTGGCCTGCTGTTTGCGGTACTGGATAAAACGTTCTAAATCATCATGCAGCTCTTTAAAAAAAGCATTATTAATATGATCTTCCTGGTTAGCCAGTTCAACTATTTTGTTTAGTTTAAGGTATAAAGGATTATTGCGGCTGTCTTCATCACTGCTGATACCAAGGGCCGCATCGGCAAAATCTTCCAGAAACAGACGTGCCGGGTGATGATTATTATCAATAAAAGTCTCATCAATCAGAGCCAGATGAATAACGGGAATGGTCAGCTGTCTAAACAGATGGATGGCCGTCGGACTCAGGTTTTTATTGCTGCAGATATGATCAAACAGTGTTTCAATAATATCAATTAAAAACAGTCTTTTATTTTTAAGTTCGGTGGTTTGTGTTGACTGGTTACTATCTGAAAGTATTTTTTCCCGTATTTGCTGGGCAATAGAACGGCTGGGTTGATCCGGCTGATAATCCTGTCCTGATTTTTTTATATTTACAACCGCCTGCACCAGTTCATCGGTACTGACATTATATTGATTATTGACACTGTCATTGTAGGAAGAGGTTAACAGACCTGAAATGCCCTTTTCCTGTGCCTTTACATAGATATCCTTAAGTGCCTGCAGAGTATTGTTTTCGGCACTGTTTCCCCCTGCTCTGGAAGCACCATAACCCAAAAGTGAGCTGAGCTGAGACGGTGAATTCTGTGTCTGGGTATCAGTGGTTATCTGGCTGGCTGGTTGAGCCTGTGGTGGTGCATTGTCAGGACTTACTGATATTGAACCCGGCTTAAATGGAGTGGTGCCTGCCGGTTCTGGTGGTATATTGCTGGAATCAGAATGTTCAGGCTCCTGTCTGGAACCGGCTGCGGATATACTCTGACTGGAAATGCGATTAGCCAGATCGACCAGGCGGCTGTTTAG
>JALTKC010000474.1 GCA_027076245.1 Gammaproteobacteria bacterium | reverse complement strand
GCAGTAAATTAAGAACTAAGTAACTTTATTCAGTAACTTTATTCAGTAACTTTATTCAGTAACTCTAAAAAGGTGAAAAAACCAGCGTGACGGATTTACTCTCACAAGAGGAAATTGATGCTTTATTACACGGTGTGGACGATGGTGATGTCGATACCGAAGATGATGAAGAGGATGAAGGCGAAGCCCGACAGTACGATTTTAATAGTGAAGATCGCATTGTTCGCGGGCGCATGCCCACCCTGGAGATGATTAACGAGCGTTTTGCCCGTTATCTGCGCATCAGCATGTTTAATATGTTACGCCGTTCAGCAGAAATATCGGTGGGTGGTATCCAGACCCTCAAATTTGGAGAATACATTCATACGCTTTTTGTCCCTACCAGTCTTAACCTGATAAAAATGAAACCCTTGCGTGGAACGGCCATACTGGTGATAGAGCCGACCCTGGTATTTATTCTGGTGGATAATTACTTTGGCGGGGAAGGGAAGTTCCACGCAAAAATTGAAGGCCGGGAATTTACGCCCACGGAACAACGGGTGATCCATATGTTTATGGAAATCTGTTTTAAGGATCTGATTAAAGCCTGGGAACCGGTTATGCCCATTGAGTTTGAGTTCACCAGCCGTGAAGTCAATCCTCAATTCGCCAATATTGTCAGCCCCACGGAAGTGGTTGTGGTCAGCAGTCTGCATGTGGAACTGGAAGGCGGTGGAGGCAATGTTCATGTAACGATGCCTTACTCCATGCTGGAACCTATTCGGGAACTGCTTGATGCCGGTATTCAAAGTGACCGCAGTGATGTGGATGAGCGCTGGAGCCAGGCATTAGGTGATGAAATCAAATCAGCAGAAGTTGAAGTTTCTGCAACCCTCACCAAAACCCACTTAACCTTGCAGGAGGTCATAAACTTAAAGGAGGGCGATATCATTCCAATCGATATGCCTGAGACCTCCACTATTTATGCAGAAGATATTCCAGTATTCAAGGCCACTCACGGCGTACATAATGGCCATTATGCCGTTAAAATTGTGGATAAAATGGAGCGTCCGACTCATATGGAAACCGGGATCCCCTTTCTGGATGATACTTATGTCTCCAGTGATGCTAATGATGATTCAAAAACAGATGACTAAAAAGATACAGGTGATAAGCACTCATGAATGATGAAACTGATAATGTAGAAACCGAGGAAGATCCCTGGGCAGAAGCCATGAACGAACAGGCTGAGGCTGAAGGTGGAGAGTCCGCAGGTTTTGAGAACCTGGAAGATGAAGGTCAGCAAAATGAGGATGAAATCAATCTGGATGTTATTCTGGATGTTCCCGTGGATATATCCATGGAAATAGGGCGAACCAAAATCAGTATTCGTAACTTGCTGAAACTGAACCAGGGGTCGGTTATTGAACTGGATCGTCTGGCCGGTGAGCCTATGGATGTACTGGTTAACGGGACACTCATTGCCCATGGCGAAGTAGTGGTGGTTAATGACAAGTTTGGTATTCGGCTGACCGATGTCATCAGTCCGGTTGAACGTATTAAGAAATTAAAATAACCTTGAAAATTTCCGGTTTAAACAATAAATATCTTTTCCTGATGTTCTCTTTGCTGGTCTTATTGCTGTGTCTGCAAAATGTTATGGCAGAACCGGTTGCAGCCAGTGAACCGGATGTAGCGGCACAGCCCCTGATGCAGGATCAGGAACAAGAGAAGCAAACCCAGCTGGAGCCGGGTAAAACCGACAAAAAGAGCTTTGCCTTTTTAATGGCAGAACGCAGTAAAAAGGAGACGGATACTTCTCATTCAGACCAGGCACTGAATGTATCTCTGGGGCTGATTTTTATTTTACTGCTTATTTTCTCCATGGCCTGGTTTATGCG
This sequence comes from Gammaproteobacteria bacterium, assembly GCA_027076245.1. Taxonomy (GTDB): domain Bacteria; phylum Pseudomonadota; class Gammaproteobacteria; order GRL18; family GRL18; genus JANELJ01. The sequence continues at coordinate 9,344 of JALTKC010000474.1, read as the reverse complement.
AAAAATGGGTTATAGCAATATATCCGGGCAGGATAATCTGAAAATACTGGCCACCCTGAATCTGGGGCAAAAAGAAAAAATCGTCCTGTTACAGGTCGGCACTCAGGAAAACAGGCAGCAACTGGTACTGGGCATTACCGCCAGTCAAATTAATACCCTGCATGTTTTAAAGGACCCCATTGAAGCAGATACCGATGGCATGACGCCTGAACAGGGCTTTGCTGCAAAATTAACAGAATCTCTGGGTAATTTTAAAAAGGTCAAATGATTTAATGAAACCAATATATAATACGGCAGCCTTTTTACCCCTGACATCCCTGCTCATTGTATTGTTTTTTATACTGTTTCCTGTAAGCAGCTTTGCCGCACCGGATCTTAATGTGCTGACGGTTACGCCGGGTAATAACGGTGAAGAAAGCTATTCGGTGACCCTGCAGGCACTGTTTTTTATGACAGTGATCTCGCTGCTGCCATCCATGCTGCTGATGATGACATCCTTTACCCGCATCATTATTGTACTGGCCATTGTCCGTCAGGCGACGGGGTTAATGCAGGCGCCTCCGGCACAGGTTCTGGTTGGTCTGGGCCTGTTTATGACTATGTTTATTATGGCTCCGGTGTTTGAAAAAATGTACAGTGATGGTTTTAAACCCTATCTGGATGATCAAATCGGCATTGAAGCGGCGGTGGAAAAAGCATCGAGTCCTTTGCATGAGTTTATGCTGGCTCAGACACGAGAAAAAGACCTGACCATGTTTACAGAAATCGCCGATGAGGGCCCGTATCAGACACCGGCTGATGTACCCTTTACGGTGTTAATACCGGCTTTTGTCACCAGTGAGTTAAAAACGGCGTTTACTATCGGTTTTCTGATTTTTATTCCTTTTTTGATTATCGATCTGGTGGTGGCCAGTGTACTGATGTCTATGGGGATGATGATGCTGTCCCCTCTGATTGTTTCCATGCCCTTTAAATTGATGTTGTTTGTGCTGGTGGACGGCTGGTCTATGATTATGGGGACTCTGGCGTCCAGCTATTATGTTTAAGAGTAGCGCTGAGCGCTGAGCGTTAAGAAAAGAGCCGGGCCTTTGGCTAAATTTGTAATTGGAGAGTTTATGACGCCTGAATCAGTTTTGGATATTTTGCAGGGTGCGGTTTATCTGATTATTATTTTGCTGTTGATTATTTTGCTGCCGGCTCTGATCGTGGGGTTGATGGTAAGTATGTTTCAGGCGGCGACTCAGTTAAATGAACAGACCTTAACCTTTATACCCAAATTACTGGTTACTTTTGCGGTTTTAATGTTTGCCGGGCCTTATATGCTGGATCGTATTATGGAATATATGAACCAGATGTTCATTAATATTCCCATGTTTTTAAGTGGGGGCTAAGGGTGTTTACCACTGAGGAAATTACCGCCTTTGTGGGAGCCTTTGTATGGCCTTTTATTCGTATCAGTGCCATGATGATGGTGGCACCGCTATTTTCGTCCAAATCCGTGCCCATTCGGGTCAGAGTACTGGCTTCCGTGGCCCTGTCTGTTGTGATCATTCCTGTACTGCCGCCTTTACCTCTGGTTGATTTTGTCAGTGGGGAAGCCCTGCTAATTGCTGTTAACCAGGTTTTAATTGGTGCCATTATGGGCTTTGCCCTGCAACTGGCCTTTAACCTCTTTGTTATGGCCGGACATATTCTGGCCATGCAGGCCGGTCTGGGCTTTTCTTTAATGAACAGTCCCCAGGATGGTGTTCAGGTAACGGTAGTTGGTCAGCTGTACCTGTTTCTGGCCACCTTGCTGTATCTGGCTATGGACGGGCATTTAATCCTGATCCGGGAAGTACTCAATAGTTTTACTGTATTACCCGTTGCGGCGCATGGTATTTCCCCCACGGGGTTCTGGATGCTGGTGAGCTGGGGCAGCGAAATGTTTCGCAGTGCGGTTATGATGGTATTACCTGGAATTACTGCCTTATTAATGGTCAATGTCAGCTTCGGCGTAATGTCCAAAGCCTCTCCGCAGCTTAATCCATTTTCCATCGGCTTTCTAATCACTATTATCCTGTCTTTTATTATTATTTATATTACCTTGCCGACCCTATGGCCCTATTTTATCCGGATCATGGACTCTATATTCTTATTGATCCAGAATATTCTGGATCAGAGTGCCGCCTATAATGCAGGAAAAATATAATGGCTGAGAATCAGGACGGTCAGGAAAAGTCAGAAGAACCCACGGCGAAAAAGAAAGAGGAGTCCCGAAAAAAAGGCCAGGTGGTTCGTTCTAAAGAGTTAACCACTTTATTTATGCTGGTCATGTCCATTGTCGGCATTATGATTTTTGCCAGGGACATGGTTGAAACCATAACCGCCATTATGCGCAGTAATTTTGCTGTAGAGCGGGATACCCTGTTTCATACCGGACAACTGTTTATCCATTTTAAGGGTGAACTGGCTTCCATGCTGTATTCTTTACTGCCGCTGTTTATTTTAATGCTGATAACGGCGATATTATCCAGTGCCATACTGGGGGGATTTAATTTTTCAGCCGATTCTATTAGACCTAAACTGTCAAAGATGAACCCTGTTAAGGGATTAAAAAAAATCTTCGGCACCAATGGTTTAATTGAATTACTGAAAAGCAGCCTTAAACTGCTGTTACTAGGTAGTATTGCGGTATATTTTATCTGGGCTGACCGCATGGAAATTTATGGCCTGTCTGAAGAACCTTTTCCTGAAGCTTTTATTCATGCCATGGAATTGCTGGCCTGGCAGTTTTTAATTGTGTCTTTAGGTATGATAGTCGTGGCCCTTATTGATGTACCCTATCAAATATGGAATAACAAAAAACAGCTGAAAATGACCAAGCAGGAAGTCAAGGATGAATCAAAAAACACTGATGGTAACCCTGAAATAAAAGGCCGTATCCGGCAGCTGCAGCGGGAAATGGCCATGCAGCGTATGATGGCCGATGTGCCTAAAGCCGATGTTATTATTACTAACCCGACTCATTATGCAGTGGCCTTACAATACGATCCCGATGGCAGCGGTGCACCCGTTATGCTGGCCAAAGGTGTGGATCTGGTGGCTCTGCAGATCCGTAATGTGGCTCAGGCCCATGATGTTCCGATTCTGGAAGCACCGCCCTTATCCCGTGCTATTTATCATAATGTGGAAATCGGTCATGAAATTCCTGCCGGCCTGTACGTTGCTGTGGCCCAGGTTCTCGCCTATATTTTCCAGCTGAAAAACGGGGAAATTGATGAATCAATGAAACCGGATCTCAATCATCTGCCTATTCCTCCGGAATTTAGTTATTAACTTTTAATCACTTAATAGTCTCATCATAATCTGGCACACAATCTGCTAACTATACCTGTAATTGTTAAAAACGAATAAAAAACCATAAATTCGTCAAAAATATGTCATTTGATAAGAGTCACTTGATAAAAGTTACAGGAATACAGTCAGGTTAATATGGCCACAGCAGCAATTGACGTTAAATCTCAGATTACCCAGTTTATCCAGAGCGGTTTAGGGACGCCCTTATTATTAATGGGCATTCTGGCCATGGTGATTCTGCCATTGCCGACCCTGTTACTGGACATGCTGTTTACCTTTAATATTACCTTTGCCCTGATTATTCTCCTGATTGTTGTCTATGCCAGAAAGCCTCTGGATTTTGCCCTGTTTCCTACCGTTATCCTGATTGCTACCTTATTACGCCTGGCATTAAACGTTGCCTCTACCCGTGTGGTACTGCTTAATGGTCATGAAGGTCCTGATGCAGCGGGAAAAGTCATTCAGTCCTTTGGTGAAGTAGTTATTGGTGGTAACTATGCCGTCGGTCTGGTGGTGTTTATTATTCTGGTGATCATTAACTTTGTGGTGGTCACCAAAGGTGCAGGGCGGGTTGCCGAAGTCAGTGCCCGTTTTACCCTGGACAGTATGCCCGGTAAACAGATGGCCATTGATGCTGATCTGAACCAGGGACTGATTGATCAGGAAGAGGCCAAGCGCCGGCGGGAAGAAGTCACCCGTGAGGCCGATTTTTACGGTTCTATGGACGGTGCCAGCAAGTTTGTACGCGGTGATGCCATTGCCGGTATTTTAATTACCCTGATCAATGTTATCGGCGGTTTTACTATCGGTATGCTGCAGCATGATCTCAGTGCAGCCCAGGCCGCTGAAAATTATGTACTGTTGACTATTGGTGACGGCCTGGTGGCTCAGATCCCCGGTCTTATCCTGTCCACTGCAGCCGGTATTATGGTCACCCGTGAAAATCGTGAAGGTGACATGGGCGGCAAATTTATTGCGGATATGGTCAGTAAACCTAAAACCCTGGGCATTACTTCCGGCATTATGACCATAATCGGGCTGGTTCCCGGAATGCCGCACCTGGCTTTTTTAAGTTTTGCGGTCTTAACCGGCTTTATTGCCTGGCGCAAAAATAAACAGACCAGTACTGAACTGGAAGTCATTCAGGAGCAGCAGGAACAGCAGCTGGAAATGGAAGAAGCCTCCAGCGATCTCAAGGAACTGAGCTGGGATGATGTGATGCCGGTGGATGCCATTGGTCTGGAAGTCGGTTATCGCCTGATCCCTATGGTGGATAAGGCTCAGGGCGGACAGCTTATGTCCCGTATTAAAGGTGTGCGTAAAAAACTGTCCCAGGATCTGGGCTTTCTTATTCCGCCGGTTCATATCAGAGACAACCTGGATCTGGCACCTAATGTCTATCGCATTGCCCTGATGGGGGTATCGGTAGGTGAAGCCGAAGTGCACCCTGAACATGATATGGCCATTAATCCGGGTCAGGTGTTTGGCGAAATTAAAGGCATTAAAACCAAGGATCCAGCCTTTGGCCTGCCGGCGATCTGGATTAATCAGGATGAAAAAGAAAATGCCCAGACTCTGGGTTATACCGTGGTGGATGCCAATACGGTAATTGCCACTCATCTGAGCCAGGTACTGAATGAAAATGCCTCACAATTACTCGGTCATGAAGAAGTACAGCAATTGCTGGATCGCCTGGCCGTTTCTTCACCCAAACTGGTAGAAGAACTGGTGCCCAAGATACTGCCTCTTAGCACAATTGTGAAAGTGCTGCAGAACCTGCTTAATGAGTCCATTCCTATTCGTGACTTTAAGACCATCATTGAATGTCTGGCAGAATACGCACCGGTGACACAGGATGCCGAAATTTTGACAGCTCATGTACGGGTGGCACTGGGACGCTTTATTGTTCAGCATATCAATGGCTTATCAAATGAACTGCCGGTTATTACTCTGGAGCCATCACTGGAACAGTTATTGCATCAATCAATGCAGATGTCAGAAGACGGTGGCGGTATAGAGCCGGGACTGGCTGAACGGATCCATCAGTCTCTGGCTGAAAGTGCCCAGAATCAGGAAATGAATGGTAGTCCGGCGGTTCTGCTGGTGTCTGCCCAGATACGGCAGATGTTAATGCGTTTTGTTAAACATACTATACCGAATATGCATGTACTGGCCTATAACGAGGTACCGGATAATATGCAGATTAAAATTGTGGCTACGGTAGGACAGTAGGTGAAAGGTTTTAGGTTGACAGTTGGCTTTGGAAGGTGAGTGGTTATGAAGATTAAACGTTTTTTTGCGGTGGATATGCGTGAGGCTTTAAAGCTGGTTAAGGATGAGCTGGGGGCGGATGCGGTTATTTTGTCCAATAATAAAGTCAGCGGCGGCATCGAGCTTGTGGCGGCTATTGATTATGACGAAGAAGCCATTAAACGGCAGGCAGGTTCCTCCGGTGTGTCTGAACCTCAAAATCAAAGAGTTCTGGCTGGAAGAGCTGGGGCTGGAAAAACATCGTCTGCCAGTCTGAACAGTCGAAATCCGATGGAAGGTCGGGTAAACACCCAGAAGAAAAATAAAAAACGTTCGGTATTTTCTAAAGTTCGCAAAGCGACTGTAACAGATAAGCTTGAAGACTCCATTGAGGATGATGTTATCCAGTTTAGCCATGCCTCTGCACCTGCGGCTGAAAAAACAGCCCGTCAGGAAGGTTTTTCAAAATTATTTAAACAGGCTTCCGGCAATAGAGACAAAAAAGAGGCTTTTACGCAGCCTTCCGTGCAGGAGCGCAGACAGCCTTATATTTCTGAGTTACAGCCTGAGCCTTATGAACATGAGCCCTATAAAAAGCCTGAAGCAGAATCACAGGAGGCTTTTGATTATCAGCATCTTAAAGGGGCTAAATATAACAGTGCGGCCCAAAAAACAGCAGCCAGAGAGACCACTGAAAAGAATAATGACTGGGATCTGGATGATTTCTTTGCCGACAGCGGCAGTGTGCGCAAATCGACTCAGAGGGAAAAAGCCAGTTCTGGTTCACGCACAAAGCATAGTCAGAAGCGTAGTCAGAAAAAAACAACAGAAAAAGTGGAGTGGATACAGGATCCGGCACTGACCTCGATGCAGGAAGAAATCAAATCCCTGCGCGGTATTCTGGAAACCCAGCTTTCCGGGCTGGCCTGGGGAGATTTTTCCCGTCGCCATCCCCACCGGGCTGAATTACTGTCACGTCTTTACCGGCTGGGGCTGAAACCGTCGCTGGGTGAAGAACTGGTTAAACAACTGGATGCAAGCGATTCCCTGGAAAATAGCTGGAGACAATTGTTAACCCTGATTGCCCGTAGTCTGCCGACTTCTGATACTGATTTAATTGATGAGGGTGGTGTCATTGCTCTGGTGGGACCAACCGGAGTAGGCAAAACCACCAGTATAGCCAAACTGGCGGCTCGTTTTACCCTTAAATACGGGGCAAAAGACCTGGCACTGGTGACAACGGACAGTTATCGAATTGGTGCCCATGAACAGCTAAAAACCTATGGCCGGATTCTGGGTGTGCCGGTCTATATGGCCGATGATGAACAGGAATTAAAACAGGTACTGACTCGTCTGGATGATAAAAAACTGGTACTCATTGACACCGCCGGTATGAGTCCCAGGGATATAAGACTGGCCCAGCAACTGACGATGCTGCGCCGCAGTTATTCCGGTATTAAAGTGCTGGCGGTACTGTCTGCCGCTGCCCAGACCCTGGCGATGGATGAAGTTATCAATACCTTTAATGCCGGTGATCTGGATGGCTGTATTGCCTCCAAAGTGGATGAATCCACTTCAATTGGTGGAATAATTTCAATTCTTATTGAGAATCGTCTGCATCTCAACTACATTAGTGATGGGCAGAAAGTTCCTGAAGATATACATCAGGCCAATACTAAAGACTTTCTGAAACTGGCACTGGAGATGGTTCGCCAGCATCCGGTGCAGGTGAAAACAGATGAACTGGCAATGTCCTATTCTGCCGGAGGTCTGTCCCATGCATTTGGCTGATTCGGCCAGTAAAGTACAACACAGCAGGATCCTGCCGGCCTATGCAAACCGGCGTCCTGCTGACCAAGCAGAAGGTTTACGACGTATGACACAGGGGCGACCTGTCAGAGTAATTGCAGTCAGCAGCGGTAAGGGCGGGGTAGGCAAGACCAATGTCTCGGTCAATCTTGCCATGGCCTTACAGGCCTCAGGGAAAAAAGTCATGATTCTGGATGCCGATCTGGGTCTGGCCAATATTGATGTATTGCTGGGTCTGCATCCAAAACTGAATATCTCCCATGTATTAAACGGGGATTATGACCTGTCAGAAATTATTGTAGAGGCCCCCGGCGGTATAAAAATTATTCCGGCAGCATCCGGTGTCAGTAGTATGGCTTCTTTAAGTGATGCTGAAAATGCCGGTATTATCAATGCCTTTAGTGAGCTGGAAAATGAACTGGATGTGCTTATTATTGATACGGCCGCGGGGATAGACCGAAGCGTGGTCAGTTTTTGTAGGGCTTCGCAGGAGGTGATAGTCGTGGTATGTGATGAGCCTTCTTCTATTACCGATGCTTATGCCTTAATTAAGGTGTTAAACAAGGAACAGGGCATTAACCGGTTTCGTATTCTGCCGAATATGGCGCATGACATGAAAGAAGGACGTGAGTTATTCGGCAAAATACTTAAGGTGACGGATCGGTTTCTGGATGTCTCGCTGGATTTTCTGGGGGCTATACCCTTTGATATTTACTTAAGAAAATCCGTTAAAAAACAGACTGCCGTAACACTGGCCTATCCGAGGAGTCCTTCGGCTCAGGCTTTTACAATGGCAGCACAAAAAATTAATAAATGGCCTCTGCCCAAACGGGCAGGGGGGCACCTGGAGTTTTTTGTTGAACGCTTAATTGCTTCAAATTAAAGCTGTAGGTCGAAATGGATAAGGTCATGGGGATGTGGTTATGAGCCTGACAATGAAAAAAGCAGAAATCTACAATCAGTATCAGCAGCAGGACACGGTTGATAAGCATACGCCTCTGGTTAAGCGCATTGCCTGGCACCTGAAAAGCCGTCTGCCGGCCAATGTCCTGCTTGATGATATGATCCAGGCCGGTATGATAGGTCTGCTGGAAGCTGCCAGAAACTATGATGCATCCCAGGGGGCCAGTTTTGAAACCTATGCCAGTATCCGGATCCGCGGTGCCATGCTGGATGAAATTCGAAAAAATGACTGGGCGCCCCGCTCGGTTCACCGTAACAGCCGCAAAGTTGCGGAAGTGGTTCGGCAGATAGAAAACGAAAAGGGCCGTGATGCACGAGACAGTGAAATTGCTGAAGCCCTGGATATGGATCTGGATGAGTATAATAAAGTACTGCAGGATGCCAGCGGCCAGAAAATTCTCAGTTTTGAAGAAATCGGCATGGGTGATGAGTCCATACTGGATAATATTCCCAATCCCCAGGCGGGCATACTGGATGGTCTGCAAAAAGATGACCTTAAGGAACATGTTGCCAATGCCATTGCCAGTCTTCCGGAACGGGAGCGCATGGTCATGGCCTTATATTATTCAGAGGAACTGAACCTCAGAGAAATCGGGGCGGTTATCGGGGTCAGTGAATCCCGGGTCAGTCAGATACATTCCCAGGCTATTATCCGGCTGCAGGCTCGTCTTTTAAAATAATATTCAGGTTTATAGCCGCCTGTAAATAGTCAGTCGCTTCCTCTGGTCTTTCCCTGTATTAGCACTGTATCAGCACAGCATTTTCTGTTTTTTCATATAAACTCCTGAATATTTCAAATAATAGGCTTTTTTACTGGTAAAAAGTGAATTTATTGCCTAAAAATACATTGATACTTTAAGAAAGTCGTCTTATTTAATTAATATCAAATCACAAACTTAAATTTACTGGAGTTTTTTTTACTGTGGCCGATAAGTCATAGTAAGAAAATACACAAATATTGCACGGCTATCAGTATTAAAGAA
>JALTKC010000473.1 GCA_027076245.1 Gammaproteobacteria bacterium | reverse complement strand
CCCGTATGATTAAAGACTATGGTGGTGTGGTCAATACCATGCCGGCCTTTGCCACTTTTGCGGTATTTTTTGCCATGGCCAATGCCGGCCTGCCCGGTACTTCCGGTTTTGTGGGTGAATTTATGGTCATTATGTCGGCCTTTAAAGCTAACTTCTGGTATGCCTTCCTGGCCGCCATTACCCTGATTATTGGTGCGGCTTATACCCTGTGGATGATAAAACGGGTCGTCTTTGGTCCGGTGGCTAATGAGCAGGTAGAAAATCTGGAAGATATGTCCAAACGGGAATTTTTTATGATGCTGGTGCTGGCCATTGCGGTACTGGCGATTGGTTTGTATCCTGCACCCATACTGGATGTTATGCATGCCACGATTGACAATTTAATTAACCATATTTCGGTATCCAAACTGCCTTAAGACAGACAGAACAGGACAAGAGTAAAACTATTATGAATTTTGTAACACCTGATTTTATGCCGGCGATGCCCGAAATCTTTTTGCTGACGATGGTGTGTGCTATTTTAATCATCGACCTGTTTTTAAAAGATGACAGCCGTGGCGCCACCTATATGCTGTCGCTGATTGCTCTGGCCGCTACGGCTATTTTGTCTTTTACCGGTTATGCACAGGAGACGGTGACGACCTTTAACGGTTCCTTTATTCTTGACCCCATGGCCATTATTTTAAAAGTAGCCATCTGCATAGTGGTAATGGGTGTATTTATTTATGCAAAAGACTATCTGATTGATCGAAACATCTATAAAGGTGAATATTTTATCCTGGGCCTGTTCGGGGTACTGGGTATGATGGTAATGGTGTCTGCCGGTAACTTTCTGACCGTGTATTTAGGACTGGAATTATTATCCCTGTCCATGTATGCCATGATCGCCATGCAGCGTGATTCAGCGATAGCTTCTGAAGCCGCCATGAAATACTTTATACTGGGTGCCATTGCTTCCGGTATGCTCCTTTACGGTATGTCCATGGTTTATGGGGTAACCGGTTCTCTGGATCTGGCCACCATTAATAAAGCCGTTTCCACTGCCGACAGGGTAGTGATGAGTTTTGGTCTGGTCTTTATTATCCTGGGTATTGCCTTTAAACTGGGTGCGGTACCGTTTCATATGTGGATGCCCGATGTGTACCAGGGTTCACCCACTTCTGTCACACTGTATATTTCCAGCGCACCTAAAATAGCCGCCTTTGCCATGATGTACCGCCTGCTGGTGGACGGTCTGACCGATATGCATGCTGACTGGCAGATGATCCTGATTATCCTGTCCGTATTATCCATGGCTCTGGGTAATATTATCGCCATTGCTCAGACCAATCTGAAGAGAATGTTTGCCTACTCCACTATTGCTCATGTCGGCTTTATTGTTATGGGCGTGCTGACCGGTACTCAGGCCGGTTATGGTGCTTCCATGTTTTATGCCATTGTTTATGCCATTATGAGTGTCGGTGGTTTTGGTATGATTGCTTTACTAAGCCGGGCAGGTTTTGAAGCGGATAATATTGATGACTTTAAGGGACTGAACCAGAAAAGCCCCTGGTTTGCCTTTATTATGATGGCCATTCTGTTTTCCATGGCGGGTGTGCCTCCATTCCTGGGCTTCTGGGCAAAAATTTCAGTACTGCAGGAAGCAGTTAACAGCGGTCTGGTCTGGCTGGCCATAGTCGGTGTCGTCACTTCGGTTATTGGTGCCTTCTATTACCTGCGTGTTGTTAAAGTTATTTACTTTGACAAACCTATGGATAACACACCCATCAAGGCCAGTATGGACATTCGTATGGCTCTAAGCATTAACGGTGTTGCCATTCTGGCTCTGGGACTGTATCCTACTGCCTTAATCGCTCTGTGTATTAATACTTTCTCCTGAACCTTCCAGTTTCTCTGCTGTCTCTTTTCTATTGCTAAAAGAGACAGTTCAAAGGCCCAACCATGAATACCAGTGTTGCTATTACCATTTTGTTCTTTATTGCCATTATTGCCGCAAACCTGCCGTTTTTAACGGATAAGGTATTGCTGGTGTTTGGTTCTGATAAGGGTAAAGGCTTCTGGCTAAGATTTGCTGAATGGTTTTTAATGTACCTGGTGGTTATGGCCATTGCCATTGGTCTGGAAACCAAGCTGTATGGTCAGGCGTATAAGCCCGTCTGGGAATTCTGGAACTTCTCCCAGAACTGGGAATTTTACTTTATTACCATCTGCCTGTTTCTGGTATTTGCTCTGCCGGGCTTTTTATACCACTATGATCTAAAAAAATATTTAAAAACAAAATAACGATTATCAGTCCTGTGCACGTGTTTGTGCCCTGGATTAATTGCTATTTGTTAGCACTTTTTTGATGTGTTACATACTCATCTAATAACTGCCGAATCATCTTTTGATACTGCATGTGATGTTTTTTTGCAGTTTCTTTGAAGTAAGCCACGCTCTCAGAACTGAGAGATATGGTGACTTTAGTATTTTTTTGCTTAAGCGCCAGTTCTTCGGGTGAAGGTAAAAAGTCAGAGACTACTTTTAGATCACCCAAAGGCTCATTGCTATATTGAATTGGTTTGTTCATAGATCTTTTTACCTTTACGCCAATAACCTGCACCAAATATACGAATGCAATCAGACCGATAAGTAAACCGTACGGTGAGAATGCCTGTGCCTTGCTGATTTAGACCAAAACAATAATATCGCTTTTCATTTTGGCTATGAGCCAGATCCTCAGCAATAATGCGATTGCTATCTAAGAAAGCATACTGTGCCTCATAGAATGTAACCCCATGTTTTTGCAGGTTTTCCTCATTTTTTGCTTCATCCCACTCGAAATTAGGCTTACTCATGAGATAAATATAGCACCGATATGGCTAAATAGCCATATCCCATGAGTTATTCAGGATAGCCTAAGTAGTTATTCAGGACAGCCAGAATTTGTTTGTTTGATTATCGTACAAATATGTTGCATACTTCATGGAGCCAGTCAAAGCAGATTAAAAGGAGTTAATCCCATGCCAACCCCAAGAAAACAGCAAATCAGCCTTTCTGAAACCCCTTATTACCACTGCATTTCCCGCTGTGTCAGACGTACCTTTCTCTGTGGTACTGATAGGGTTGCCCAGAAGGATTACAGCCACCGTAAACAATGGATTGTTGAACGACTGGCCCTGTTATCAAACACCTTTGCCATTGAGGTCTGTGCCTATGCGGTGATGTCCAATCATTGCCATACTGTACTGAAAATCAATGTACCGCTTGCCCAAAGCTGGTCTGATAAAGAAGTAATACAACGCTGGGAACAGCTCTTTTCAATTCCTGTGCTGGTGGAACACTATCTTAATGGCCAATGCCAGTCTGAAGCCGAGCAGAACAAAGCCAGAGAAACCATTAACCTGTTCAGAGAACGCTTAATGGATATCAGCTGGTTTATGCGCTGTCTCAATGAGCATATCGCCCGTAAAGCCAATGCCGAAGACCAGTGTACCGGCCGGTTCTGGGAAGGTCGCTTTAAAAGCCAGGCTCTGCTGGATGAACAGGCCATTCTTAGCTGTATGGTTTATGTCGATTTAAACCCCGTCCGGGCTGAGCTGTGTGATACCCTGGAACAATCAGACTACACCTCTATCAAACAGCGTATAGAAGCACTGACTGAAACAAGCAAGCCATCACCCCAACCTTCATCACAAACCACCCCAACCATTAAACTCTCAGCCTTTATCGGTAGTTCACTTAAAGAAAACGGTATTGCCTTTACACTTACAGACTATCTTGAACTGGCTGACTGGACGGGTCGAATAGTCCGGGAAGATAAACGGGGCTATATCAAGTCCACAACACCAACCATACTGCAAAAATTACAACTGGATGAATCAACCTGGATAGATACCGTTAATGGGTTCTCCAAAGGTTTTTATTCCTTTATCGGTCCGGAACAGCAATTAAAATCACTGTGTCAGAAACAAAACAGACACTGGATTCGGGGTATTAATGCCTGCAGGAAATTATTTAAACTAAAACAACCCTGTCCGGTTCCGCTTTAAATTCAACCCGAACCCGTATTAACTTATTTCCAACACTTGCAGAATTATGCAGGCTACCCCCTGTCCGGCATATAGAATATTTCTGTTTATTTATTGTAATTTCTTACCATTTAGCAAATCTTCTTAAAAATAACGACAATTATATAGTTTTATAAGGCTATTTTTACTTGATGCTGTCTCTTATCTGCTTTATGAGTTCTTATTTTATGGATGTCTTGTAATACTCTCTGGGATTCGGGTTTAAATACGGTTACATCCGTATTCACGAACGTTCATTGGAGAAATTCAAGCAGGAAGTTCGGCGGTTAACTAATCGTAACTGGGGGATTTCGATGATAAAACAAATTCAGATCTTAAACCGTTATCTCAGAGGATGGGGAAACTATTTTCTTATTGCTAATGCGTATCAACTCAGTGTGGATTTGGATCATTGGATCAGACGTCGTATTCGTATGTGTTACTGGCGACAATGGCGTAAGCCTCGAACCAAAGTCCGGAGTTTGATTAAACTGGGTGTGCCAGTAAAAATGGCAATAGATTGTGGTATTACCAGTAAAGGCCCGTGGCGTAGCTCCAAGACCTACGGGATTAATATGGGACTCAACGATAAGTATCTCAGAGCACAAGGACTGCTCTGTTTACGGGATATATGGATTTCACTTCACTACGGTGTCAGTTAGTGAACCGCCCTGTGCGGACCCGCATGCAGGGTGGTGTGGGGGCTGGAGGTTAAATACCTCTGGCTACCCGATTAGATGCTTATTCACTAAATTTCATCGTTGTTTTTGGTAACATTTCAACAATTGACTTGTTGCTACCGGCGGATTCATTTTTTATATAACCTGTTTCCTGAGGTGAAAATATACACGACGCCGCATGGTTTAACACAATGTCTTTAGCTTCCTCTGAAGAAGCGGCATCAGCCAATGCGCTATATGTCATTAACGCATTCTGCCTATGTTTATTTACAATAGAATTATGCTTGTGTGAAAGGAAATTTCTAGCAGACAGAAATAGCATATAAGCAATAACCGCGAACACCAATACTTTGCTTGTGATCAATTGAACATTTTGGAAAGCATCTTCAGGTTTTAGCCAAGGAACCTTGTGTAAGAAAATACTAAGGAATGCAAAGGACCCAAGAGCAACAGACAGCCAAATAGTCCTTACTCTCCAGGTATCGGCTAGCTCCTCGTGTTTTTCTGACTCCTCCTTAAAATATATAGCTTGCTGAGATACGCCTTGCTCTGCCGCAACCTTACGAATATCAGCTAGTACCTGTTCTGCCTGCGCCTGATTCTCTTCTAGTTGTTGGGTGAGCTTTTCTGCCTGATCATTGATTGCCTGGATAGTTGACCGAGCCTCCGTTTCCAACCTTTGGAAATCGACAGATTTACTTACACCATATGATATAAATGGGTATAATTTTTGGAATGCTGCATCATAAGCACTCGCTATTTGATTTATTATATTATCTCTGGTTTGTGCTGCATTTTGCTGTTTTGGATCGAAATCCAATATTTGCTGAAACCTATTGAAATCGGCATCTGCTTGTTGTTTTATTTGAGTGACTATTGGTTCTGGGAAATCATCCAATACCGTAGAAGATATTTGACCATATAATCTGACAAGCTTTTTGGAAGGTTCTACAGCCTCCAAAAAATTAAAATGTTGTCCTAAATCCTTATCTCGACTTAGCGATTCGCAATCGAATTGCTGCATTCTTTCAAGGGATTCCTTCGCTTCTTCAAGTATGCTCATGGTCTAAATTCCATAACTTCTGTGATTTTGTTGCACCTAACTAGTAGTTGACTAGATCTGTTTAATCATCTCATACTTTTAACTTTCACTCAAGAAACGCCTGTCAGGCTTGTAATTCTTTTCTGGATAACACACAATAATACCCATTAAAAAGTTTATGGATAAACTCATGCAAAAAGTACCTGATAAATTAAGTCAGAAATACACTCAAATCCTCCTGGACAGAAAACTATCAAAGCCCGATCAATATTTTTGTACCAAATGGCTAAAATATTATTGGGATTTTTGCCATAAATATCATCACAGTCCATTTGCATCGTCCAGCCTGCCCTTATTTTTAGGTAAATTGCAGGAAAAAAAGCAATCGGTTCAACAACAAAATCAGGCTAAATTTGCCATCGGTTTGCTTTATAGCATGAATACCCCTGCACCTGGTCAACAAAATAGTGTCCCTGTTAAAACCCATTCCTATCAAATCCATGATATTGCTGAACGGGACTATAGTACTCCAACTGTTGAGGCCAATATTAAAACAGCCCAAAAAAATGCAGCTCATATATCAACACCCAATTCCAGTACCCAACAATCCGAACCAGTATCTTTCCAACTGAGTCCTCATGAAACCACAGGACATACTTGGGCAGGGCATAGCTGGGTGTCTGTTTATAAACAGTTGGAAAATGAGATTAAATTACGCCATTATTCACCCAAAACACTGAAAGCTTATCGAACCTGGACTCGTCAGTTTCAGGGGTATACCAAAAGCAAAGACTTTCAGAATCTGTGTCAGCAGGATGTGGTTGATTTTTTAACCTGGTTAGCGGTGGAAAGAAAAGTATCAGCTTCCAGCCAGAATCAGGCCTTTAATGCTTTGCTCTTTTTGTTTAAGCAGGTGTTAAAAAAAGAATTTGGTGAAATTAAAGGTGTTAAACGGGCAAAACGTAAACCTTATATTCCAGTGGTGTTATCAAGGGATGAAATTGATCTTATCCTTGACCATTTAGATGAGCCCATCAATTTGATTGTCAAACTGCTCTATGGTTGTGGCTTAAGAATTTCTGAAGCGGTGAATCTGCGTATTCATAACTTTAATTTTGATACGGGTGTTTTAACGATACATGATGGGAAGGGGAAAAAAGACCGAACGGTTCCTCTCCCGCAAAGCATTGTTCCTGAATTACAGGAACAACTGCAAAAGACGACAAAACTTTATGAAGCCGATTTAAAAGCAAATTTTGCCGGGGTATTTTTACCTGATCAGTTAGATAAAAAGTATAAAAATGCGGCCAAAGAATATATCTGGCAGTGGTTTTTTCCTGCACCAACACTGACCAGAATAAAGGGTAGCAATGAATACCGGCGTTATCATATTCATGATACGGTGGTACAAAAAGCCATTAAAAAGGCGGTTAATTCCGCGCATATTATGAAAAGAGCTTCTGCTCATACCTTCAGGCATTCCTTTGCCAGTCATCTGTTACAGGAAAATTATGATATTCGCACCATTCAGGAATTACTGGGGCATAGCGATATCAGAACCACCATGAAATATACCCATACTTTACAGAGCAGAACCCTCAAACAAGCTAAAAGTCCTCTGGATTTTACCTCTGAAAATGATCTGAGCGAGTAAAGCCTGATAATATATTCATTTTGTCTTCTGGTTTTGAAAAGTGTACATTTTTATGCTTTAATCTACAAACTTATTTAACCCGGACATTACCGGCTTAATCCCATCTAAAATTCACTAAACAGGTGAAATGTGCTGACTGTTTACCCGTCAAACAAAATGGAAGATCTGGTGCTCCTGCTAAAGGCGGTACAGCACTATCGAAGCGATGATCCATCTGAACTTAAGGATGTTCTGACCCCTGATATTATTCTGGTTGAAAGCAAAGGTATGCAGCACTGGCTTAACCTGGAACTGGCAAAACATCAGGGTATTGCCATGAATTATCAGTTTCAGATGCCGGTCGGTTTTATCTGGGATATAGCAAGAATGCTTCTGGGGGATGAAGTTCCCCGCCAGTCACCCTATAAAAGAGAAATTCTAAGCTGGCGAATTGATGCCTTAATGTCACAGGACTCATTTCTTGGTAACCCTCTGTGTAAACCGGCCAGACTATACTGGATGGATGAAAATGGCTGTGCTGATCCGTTAAAACGTTATCAGCTGGCAAGCCGGATGGGGGATGTGTTTGAACAATATATGATGTTTCGTCCTGACTGGCTGGAATTATGGGAAAATAATCAGGTTATTACTGATGAGCCAGATATAGATAAACAAACCGAACAATGGCAGGCCTGGCTGTGGCGTGAACTGGTGGCTGAAGAACCCTGTCATCCGGTCAGTTTACAGAAAAAAGCCATTGCCGCCATGGCTGACTACTCTGGAAATCAACTGCCCCGGCAGATTATGATTTTTGCGGTGAATACCATGGCACCCCAGACTCTGGCTTTTTTTGAAGCTCTGGCATCAAAATGCAATATACATTGCTTTTATCTTAATCCCTGTGTGGAGTTCTGGGGGGATATACAAAGTGATAAGGCTTTGGCCCGTCAACAACGGGAGAACAAGCTGGAACTCTGGTTAAATGAAGATGAGACTGGCCAGTCCAGAAATTCATTGCTGGCTAATCTGGGACAGCAGGGTAAAGATTTTTTTAACCTGTTGCAGGAGGTTAAGGGCTATGAGATCAGTGCTTTTGATGAGGCCGTTGCTCAGGACTCTTCACAGCAGAAAAAAGATACCCTGTTAGCTCGGGTACAAAGAGATATTTTAAATCTGGCAGAGCCGGCAGAGTCTGAAATACCAGAAGATCATGGACAGTCGCTGGTGATCCGCTCCGGTCATAGTGAGCTGAGAGAAATACAGGCATTGCATGATTATTTACTGCATCAGTTTAATGCGGATCCTGATCTGAAACCGCGGGATGTTATTGTTCTGTGTCCTGCCATTGAAGATTATGCGCCTTATATCGAAGCGGTTTTTCGCAGCAGTTATGACCGCGAACAGTATGATGAACATCCCAGGCTGCCCTGTTCCATTGCCGACCGAACTCTGATGAATTCTGAGCCTTTAATTGCGGCTTATATTGATCTGCTGCAATTACCGGACAGCCGTTTTGAAGTCAGCAAAATAATGGATTATCTGCGCTTACCTGCCATACAGATTAAATTCGGTTTTACTCATACTGAGCTGGATACCATTGAGTGGTGGTTAAATGAAGCCTCGGTACACTGGGGGATAAATTCAGCTCATAAAGAAAAAGTTTCCGGTCTTGATAATGCCTCTGCCACTTTTACCTGGCAATGGGGACTGGAACGACTATTACTGGGCTTTGCTCAAAGCGATTCGGAAACCCTCAGTGCTAACCGCCTGTTACTGCCCCATGTAGAAGGGCAGGATGCACTGCTGCTTGGGCGTCTGATGCAGTTGCTTGAACGCCTGCAGTATCATGCCCGGGAATTAACCCGAACACGTACTGCAGAAGAGTGGCAGAGTTATCTTTATGAACTGGCTGAGCAGTTTTTTTCAGTGCAGAAAGAAGAGCAGGGGGCAGAGGATATTATTCATAAAGTAATTAATGATCTGCTGGAAAATACTGCTCAGGCCAATTATTCTGTTCCGATTGATTATGTTGTAGTACGCAATTATCTGCAGCAGAATTTTAACCAGCCAGATACGGGCAGTCATTTTTTAACCGGGCAGATCACCTTCTGCTCCATGATCCCCATGCGCAGCATACCGTTTAAGATTATAGCCGTACTGGGTTTAAATGACGGTAAATTTCCGCGTCAGAGCATTCCCGTTAGTTTTAATCTGATGACGCAGTCTAAACGCAGAAGAGGGGACCGTTCCCGGCGTGAGGATGATCGTTATCTGTTTCTGGAGGCTTTAATTTCTGCCCGTCAGAAACTGTACCTAAGCTATCAGGGAAGGGATATTCGCAAAAATACTGAGCGTCAGCCCAGTCTTATTCTTAAGGAATTAATGACTTACCTGCAGAGATTTTATGCCTTTGAAAAGCCGGAGGAACAGCCGCTGCATCCTTTCAGTAAAAGCTGTTATCCTGGCGAACAGGCCAGTTTTGATCCTCGCTGGAAACGGCTGCTTGAGCCCCTGGAGGCTCGCAATAATTTAATAAAACTGGAACCTTTAGAGCCTGAAACAACCGAAATTACAGTAGAAGAACTGGTGCGTTTTTTTGATAACCCCTTAAAGGTATTCTGTCATAAGCGTTTAGAGCTTCGCTTTGAAAATAATGAGCAGGAAATTGAAGACACCGAACCGTTTTCGACCAACAGCCTGACGGATTTTAAAATCCGAGAGGATTTCTTTGAGCATTTACTGGCAGGTGATTCATTAAAAGTCAGCAGAATGCGTCATGAGTTAAGCGGCAAGCTGCCTGAATCACCGTTAATGGCTTCCGCACTGGATACTCTGGAGCAGGAGGCCGAATTGTTCAGCCAGGCGCTGCTTCACAAAGGTAATATTGTGACTCAGACCGTTGCAGTAGAAATTGATGACTTGAGCATACAGGCACAGTTACACTGGCTTGAAGAAACCGGTCAGTTAATTGTCTGGCGGCCGGCGACCCGTACAGCTAAAGATGATATACGGCTCTGGCTGACACATTTACTGGCCACTATTTATACCGATAAAATAATAGAAACACAGGGTATTTTCCTTAACTATAATAAATATAAAAAAGAACGGGAAGTTAAAGCCGTTATGATCCCGGATATTATTACTGTTGATACTGCAAAAGCTGAACTGAAAAAATTATTATCCATCTGGCAGTCCGGTTTATGCCAGCCACGCCTGTTGCATGCGGTGCTTGGAAAAAGCCTGTTTGAAAAAGGCCAGTTAAAAGATATTGATCCCGCTGTGGTGGCTGAGAAACAAATTTCGAACTGGAACCGTGAAGTAAACAGTGATCAGAACCGTATCACCCTTGATAACGATCCTTATTTTAAATGGTTTTATCCGGAACCACCTCAGCTGACCCCTGAAATTCAACAGTGTCTGTTAGATAGCTATCAGGCCGTCTATGAAAATTTGCAGGAGCTTAAATAGTGTCTGACAATAATATTAACCTGCAAAAACTGAATCCTGCTACCATACCTCTGTCCGGTCGTCACCTGATTGAGGCCAGTGCCGGAACCGGTAAAACCTATAATATTACCCGGCTCTATCTGCGCCTGTTGTTAGAAAAAGGTTTAAGTGTCCAGCAGATCCTGGTTATGACTTTTACCAAAGCGGCCACCGAAGAACTGCGTGGCCGAATAGAGGAACAGATCCGACAGGCATTAAACAACTGGAATGAACTGGTCAAGAAGGACGAGTTTTTTACGGAACTGGATGAGCAGTTAACAGAAGAACAGTCTTCAAAAAGAGAGGCTTTACTGAATATTGCTTTGCGTGAACTGGATGAGGCATCCATTTATAC
>JALTKC010000472.1 GCA_027076245.1 Gammaproteobacteria bacterium | reverse complement strand
TATAAGGATGTACTGCACGAAATACTCGGAACTATAGATACAAAAGAAAAATACGAAGCACATCGCTGGGAAATGGCCTCCAGAGTCTGGGCAAAAATGAAAGCCACGGATTCCAGGGAATGCCGCAGTTGTCATGACTTTGACAATATGGCCTTTAGTGAACAGGATCGCATCGCCCGTAAAAAGCACCCTAGAGCCCAGTTAAAAGGTCAGACCTGTATTGACTGCCACAAGGGTATTGCCCATGAAGAGCCTGACGAACCGGATGAAGACGCAGAGGCTGGTTTATGAACAGACTGACTCTGCACAATTATCTTCTTTTGCTGGTCTCAGTCTGCCTGCTATGTGTAAGTATCAACAGTCTGGCAGCCGGTAACCCAGGCCTGGAAAAGTTTAAAGATCCCACGCCACAGGAAAAAGAACTTATGCAGGCTGCCATTGTAGGGGATATTGACACGGTTAAACAACTACTGGATCAGGGTGTCAGTCCTGATGCTCATGGCCGCTATGGTAAAACCGCCCTGATGTTTGCCGTTGAAGAAGGCAATAAGGATGTGGCCGATCTGTTACTTGCCCGAGGAGCCAATGTTAACGCGGTGACCACACCGGGCTGTACTGCCCTGACCATTGCCTCTGAAGGCGGTTATGAGGATATTGTTGCCACCCTGCTTAAAAAAGGTGCCAAAACTCAGGCAAAAACCCGGGCCGGCTGGAATGCACTGATGATGGCGGTTATCTATAACCACCCGAAAGTGCTTCAGGAACTGATTAATGCCGGTGCCAATGTTGATACTCAGGACAAGGACGGCAACACCCCGCTTATGCTGGCCGCCAAAAACGGTCATTTACATATTATTGAAATACTGCTTAAGGCCGGTGCCCATACCGAATTACGCAATAAAGACGGCGGCAATGCCTTAATGGTAGCGGCTGCCAACGGTCAGCTAAAAGTTATAAAAGCCCTGTTGAAACATGGCTGTAATATTGACTCACAAAGTTCAGACGGTTCCACAGCCCTGTTCTGGGCCAGCGAGGCCAATCAGCTTAAGGCCATTGAATTACTATTAAAGATGGGTGCCAATCCAAATCATCAGGATAAAGACGGCAGTACCGCCGTTATGGAGGCTTATCTGCAAAGAAATTTTGATGCCGCCACCCTGTTATACCAGTACGGCGCCGATCCGCACATTAAGGATAAAGACGGCCTGTCCGGACTCGACTATGCCCGGCAGGTGCATCAATATGACAAAACTCATAATAAAAATTAAACGATTAACTGGATGGACAATAACAAAATAGTGACAGGCTATAAAACACCATGATCACCTAAGGAGGATCTATGAACGCAAGTAAAACACTACTGGCATTGTTAATTATTGGAGGGATGTCAGTCTCAGCCAATAGCATGGCAGAAACCGCCACTGCTCAGGCACTCGCTAATACCTGTGCCGGCTGCCACGGTACTGACGGCAGCAGTAACGGACCGGCTACCCCTACTCTGGCCGGTATATCCGTCGACTATTTCAAGGATGCCATGGCCGACTTTAAGGCCAAAGACGGACGTTATTCCACCATTATGGGCCGTATAGCCAAAGGCTATAGTGAAGAAGAAATCGCCCTGATGGCTGATTACTTTTCCAAACAGACTTTTGTTCGAAAAGAACAGCAGTTCGATCCCAAACTGGCCAAACAGGGCGGCAAACTGCACAGAAAGTACTGTGAAAAATGTCATGAAGACGGCGGTCGCTCTTCTGAAGACGATGCCGGTATTCTGGCCGGTCAGTGGATGGATTACCTCCACTATACCATGGACGACTTTAAAAACGGTCGCCGCGAAATGCCCAAGAAGATGAAAAAGAAAGTCAGCAAACTGGAAAAAGACAAAGGTCCAGAAGCACTTGAGGCACTTATTAACTACTACGGCAGCCAAAAATAAGGGGAGGTCATTCACATGTCAGGAATTTCACGTAGACATTTTATCCAAATCACAGGCGGTGCAGCCGCAGTCAGTACTTTAGGTTTTAGCAATATCCTGCTGGCAGGCAAAAGTGCCGGCCATGTCGTCATTATCGGTGGCGGTATCGGTGGGGCTACTGCAGCACGCTATATTAAACGTGCCGATCCAGCCGTTGATGTCACCATTATTGAGCCTAACGCCAATTATTACACCTGCTTTATGAGTAATGAAGTCATCAGTGGTGAACGCTCTATTGACTCCATCAAGTTCGGTTATAAAAACCTGGAATCCATGAGTGTCAAAATTGTCCGCGATTATGCCACTAATATCGATGCCGGTAAAAAACAGGTCGCGACTAAAAGCAATGGCAATATTGCCTATGACCGCTGCATTGTCTCCCCCGGTGTGGACTTTAAATGGGAAATGATTGAAGGCTACGATGCAAAAGTCGCCGCGGAAAAAATCCCCCATGCCTGGAAAGCTGGCCCTCAGACCATGCTGCTGCGCAAACAGCTGGAAGCCATGAAAGACGGCGGTACCGTTATTATTGCTCCACCGCCTAACCCATTCCGTTGTCCACCCGGGCCTTATGAGCGTGCCAGTCAGATTGCCTGGTATCTGAAGCATAACAAGCCCAAATCCAAGGTATTAATCCTGGATGCCAAGGACAAATTCTCCAAGTTCGGTCTGTTTATGCAGGGCTGGAAGAAGCATTACGGCTACGGCACAGATAACAGTATGATTGAATGGGTCAAGGGTGCTGAAGGCGGCATTATTGAGGGCGTCAACCCAGCCACCAATACGGTTATCGGCAGCGTGGGTGAATACAAGGGTGATGTGATTAATATTATCCCGGCTCAGAAAGCCGGTAAAATTGCCTTCACCGCCGGTCTGGTTAATGACAAGGGCTGGTGTCCGGTTGATCAGAAAACCTTTGAATCCACCATCCATAAGGATGTTTATGTAATTGGTGACTCCTCAGTGGCTTCACCAT
>JALTKC010000471.1 GCA_027076245.1 Gammaproteobacteria bacterium | reverse complement strand
TGGATTCGGGTAAAGGGTCTGGACATATTTTCCATTTTTATCTCACCGCTTTTCAGGGCGACCGCCACTACCAGACGGGATTTGTCCGCTGTAGGCCGGACACGAATGCTTTTTATCTGGGTATAGGGGATCTGCTCCTTACTGTTCAGAATAAACAGTCCCGACGATGCCGCTTTATCCCCCTTGCGACTGCTCAGGGTACCCCGTTTCAGGAAAGTGGTTTTACCATTGGCAAAAACCAGTGGCAGACGTTTACCCTCAACAGAATGAATCATCGGTTTAGGAATATCGGTCACCGGTGCATTTTTTGGAACCACTTTTATCCTGGGCTTAGCATTAATCCTGGGCTTAACATTGGCTTTGGGTGCTGTGGCAGTTTCAGTTGTATTAACGCTTGCCGGATTTTTAACTGAGTTCTGAGTAACGGTATTAGCCTCGGGTATATTGGTAAATTCCTTAACCGATGTATTTTTACCGGGAGCCACTTCATTAGACAGATCCAGTTCTATGACTGGAACCTCCTCTTTATTTTTTATTGCCTGTTCTACAGCCGACTTGTCTCCCAGAGATTTCTGTTTATTTTTCTCAGCCAGTTCTTTCTGTTTCTGATCCTTGTTACGCTTTTTACGCAGTTTTTGTGAATTAAAGAATTCTATCTGTTTAATGTCTTCCAGAGACTTGCTGAAACTGCCCAGACGGGCTTCACCGCTGAGCACCGGAAACGGTTTTTTGATGACGCGGGTTTCTTCATAGCCGTCATGCATAATAAAATGCACGGTTAATTCATCAGAACCCAGCTTGTAGTTGATCAGCATTTTATCCACATCCAGCAGATCCACCACTATGCCATCGGGCAGCATCAGTTCAGGGTGTTCGGACGCTTCACCATTCAGATAACTGCGCAGAGTAGCAGTTTCCAGTTCCAGTTTGGTGGTGGTTAATAAAGACAGCAGAACATAAGCCTTATTGTTCTTTTTTGCCTTGCGGGCGGTTTTCTGTTCCTGGGTTAAAGCCTTATTATTTTTTGATTTGGAACCGGAATGGGTATTTTTAAGCCAGCGCAGTTGTGTTCCTGACTGGCCTTTTTTACAGGGCTCATCTGAAAAAATAATATTTCCATAGTCATCTTCGCATTTATAAACTGCCGCCCAGGTCTGGCTGGTAAACTGGCTAAACAATAAGCCGATTGCAAGGCAGATCAATAAAACCCGTTTATAGCTATTTCTGTTATTAGACATTCTGATATTCCACACTGTGTCCAATCCATCGGTTAATAATCGGTGTTACGGCTTCAGGATAGTCTCTGAGCATACGCAGTGCAATATCATTAACCTTTGGTATTAAATGTTGATCCCTGATCACATCAGCAATTTTCATTTCTGCCAGACCGGTCTGACGGGTGCCCAGAATCTCCCCCGGCCCCCTGAGCTCCAGATCCTTACGGGCCACCTCAAAACCATCACTGGTTTCACGCAGAGTCATTAAACGCGCCTTACCGTTTTTTGACAGGGACTGTCCATACAATAGCACACAGGCACTGGCCTGACTGCCCCGCCCGACCCGGCCACGCAGTTGATGCAGTTGCGACAAGCCCAGACGTTCGGCATTTTCTATGATCATTAAACTGGCATTGGGCACATCCACACCCACCTCAATAACAGTTGTAGCCACCAGCAAAGCCAGACGACCTGCCTTAAACGCTGTCATGACCGCCTGCTTTTCAGCCGCTTTCATACGGCCATGCACCAGCCCAATGGCCAGATCAGGCAACTGCTCTCGCAGCAGTGCATAACTTTGTTCCGCGGCCTGACACTGCAACACCTCAGACTCTTCAATCAGGGTACATACCCAGTAGGCCTGCCGGCCATTTAAACAGGCCTGGTGCACCCTTGCCAGTACCTCCTCCCGACGCTGCTGTCCTATTACCACCGTATCCACTGGTGTTCTTCCCGGCGGGAGTTCATCAATTACTGAACAGTCCAGATCGGCATAGGCGGTCATGGCCAGGGTTCTGGGAATGGGTGTAGCCGTCATAATAAGCTGATGCGGATAAATTATCTGCTGCGCCTGTTTTTTACCCTTGGCCAGAAGGGACAGTCTTTGATGCACACCAAAGCGATGCTGTTCATCAATAATCACCAGCCCCAGGTTATTAAAAGTCACCTCATCCTGAAACAGGGCATGAGTACCAATAACCATTTGTGCTGTACCATCAGCAATAGCCTCCAGAGCTTCCCTGCGCTCTCTGGCAGTAGTTTTACCCGATAAAAATGCAATATTAATATCCAGCTCTGTAAACCATTGCCTGAAGTTATCATAATGCTGTCCGACCAGTAATTCTGTCGGTGCCATTAAGGCCGCCTGACAATGATTTTCTATGGCAAACAGGGCTGATAAAGCCGCCACCACCGTTTTACCCGAACCCACATCCCCCTGAACCAGACGCTGCATGGGATGGGGCTGGCGCATGTCTTCAGCAATATCCTCTGTAACCCGCCGCTGCGCATTTGTCAGTGTAAAGGGAAGCTGCTGTAAAAACTGTGCGCTAAGGCTGTTTATTGGCTCAGGGCTGTTTATTAGCTCAGGGCTGTTTTGTTCAGTTTGAGACGTTTCACGGTTAAATAACCGAGCTGAATTTATTCTGAGTGTACAGGCTTTATGCTGAGTCTGTTGCTGATAGATCTGTTTCATACTCAATTGATGTGCCAGCAGTTCTTCCAGTACCAGTCGCTGCCGCCAGGGATCATCTCCTTCAGTTAATTCAAATACCGAGCATTCCGGCGGCGGTTCATGCAGGTATAATAAACACTGAGATAATGATGGCAGAGCCAGTTCACGGCGAATAGGTTCAGGCAGAAAATCCATGATAAGTTCATGCTGACTATTGTTTTTCTGCTGTTGTTTCAATCGCTCAATAACCTGGGCAATGGCATTACGCAGGGCGGTCTGGGAAAGCCCTTCCGTTGTGGGATAAACCGGTGTCAGATGCTCCTGCACCTGAATGATCTGGTCTTGAGCAATTATCCGGTATTCCGGATGGGTCATTTCCAGCCCCTGTCGACCCCGTTTAATTTCTCCGAAACAGCTCAGCCATTGACCTGTTTCCAGTGCTCTGGCCAGAGCCCGAGTCTGTGATTGATTAAAGTGAAAAAAACGCAGGGTCAGCACAGCGCTGCCGTCCGAGATCTGACAGGTCATAACCGGGCGGCGGGCATAATGAGTTTTGCAGCTTAACAGTGCGCCACGCACCAGTGCAGAGTCATTGATTCTAACAGCAGCAAGAGGCTGAACCCGGGTTTTGTCCAGATAACGCACGGGCAGGTGAAACAGCAGATCATTAAGAGTAAACAGTTTGCGTCGTGCAAAACGCTCCTGCAGTTTCTCCCCTACTCCTTTTAAGACAATAACCGGCTGCTCAAGCCAGTGCTTATCATCCTCTGCAGGCATGGTTTTAGTAGTTATTGGGGTTACCCGGTGTAAAGGACTGATAATTGATCAGCACAACGGTCTCACCGCTGTCAGTGGTTTTAACTTTTTTATACTGGCCGTTCTGTTCAATGACCTGACGGCAGGACATACGGGTTTTATAACTGACACACATTTCCCCCCTGTCATTAACGGCCCATTTAGAAGTAAACTTATGCTTATTCTGCATTCCCCTGAGTGTGCCGTCGGGATCCACATACACAGTCATGGTGATTTTGCGTGAGGGTATTTCCGCAACATAGGTATTGCCTGAAAACAGTTTTAGTACTTCTTCTTTGGTCAGTGTATGGGTGGTCTGGGGACACTTGCCCTTGCTCCATGAAATAACTTTAGCGTTAGCGCAGGCATCGCAGCCGTTACTATAGGTTTTGGTTGAATGATCCTTATGCAGACCACAGACCGGATCGTAGTTCATGGTACATATCTGGGGACGGGGATCTTTACATTGTACTGATCCGCCCTGTTCCGCCACCTTTGTCTGTGCGGTTGAGCAGACTGCTACAAATAATAAAGTGATGAATAGTGCAAAACGGATTAGCCATTTGTAGTACATTCAAATATTCCTTCTTTATGATTAGTGTCCATATCTTCCCGTTCATATTCCCTCTCCCGGAGGGAGAAGGAACCAGGTACGTCAGAAATTATACCTCAATAATATTATTCTCTTTCAGTTCCTGCTCTTTTTTCTGTTGTTCATGCTCTTCTTTGAGCTGCTGATAATTATCCACCGCTTTCTTTTCAGACTCAATATACAGCTCACGCATTTTGGTCAGAGCATCTTTTAATGCTTCAGCCTGCTCTTCATACTCATCCAGTTCATTGGTCAGAATAAATTTATCGATTTTCTGGATAATAAACTGATACGTGTATTCATCTTTAATAAATTCAGAAAACTGGTTAAGGGTTTCTTTGGCCCGGGGGTTTTCAAAGGCCATAATGGTCACTTCCACCATAGCGCCCAGTAACTGCTGTTCAATGGTCGTATCTTCCTGCACCGGTGCGGCCGGCATTGGCTCCTGGGCATAAACATTAAGTGAAGCCGTCAAACATAAAACAGGCACCAGATTCCGAAAAACTATGATCAATTTCATGATTATATCCACCTTAAACTGGTTATACGCGCATTAAGGTCACCACCATTTCCAGCATGCGTAAATTACGCATCACATCCGCCAGATGGGTTCGGTTACGCACAGCAATAACAAAGTCCAGAGAATAGAGCTGGTCTTCCCGATCCACTGTATCCACATGCTCGATATTGGCTTCACTGTCCGCAATAGCCGAGGCAATGGTAGCCAGTACACCTTTGCGATGCTCCACCACCACTCTTAAAGCCACACTGAACTCGGTACTGATATCATCACTCCATTCTACATCAATCCACTTCTGTACCTGTTTGCGGGCATCACGAGCATTTTTGCAGGATTTTTTATGGATCACAATACCTCGGCCTGAGCTGATATAGCCCACAATTTTGTCTCCGGGGATAGGGTGACAACAGCGGCCATAATGCACAACCATCCCTTCAGTACCGCGAATATCCAGCGCCAGGCCTTTTTCCTTCTGGGCTTTATCCAGTTCATCAGCCTGTTCCGGTAACAGATGTCTGACCACCAGCTGCGGGATACGGTTGCCCATACCTATCTGATCCAACAGTTCATCAAAGGATTCCAGCTCATAGTCTTCCAGCACCCGCTGAATACGGGACTGGGATAAATCCGCTACCGACATATTAATATTAGACAGACACTTGTTGAGCAGGCGGGTACCCAGGGCAATGGATTCATCCTGCTGCAGGTTTTTCAGCATATTGCGGATATTACTGCGGGCCTTGGCGGTAAAGACAAAGTTCAGCCAGGACGGATTGGGTGTCGCGCCGGGTGCCGTAATAATTTCAATGGTCTGGCCGTTTTTAAGCTGGGTACTTAAGGGCGTGTGCTGCTGGTTAATTTTAGCGGCCACGCAGGAGTTGCCTACATCGGTATGTACCGCATAGGCAAAATCCACCGCCGTAGCACCGCGGGGCAGTTCCATAATCTCGCCCTTGGGGGTAAAGACATAGACTTCATCGGGAAACAGATCCACCTTGACACTTTCAAGAAACTCAATGGAATCTCCGGCATTCTGCTGTAAGTCCAGCAGACTTTTAAGCCATTCCCGGGCACGACTCTGGGCAATGGCTCCACCGTTGCCATTACCCTCTCCTTCCTTGTAGCTCCAGTGGGCGGCAATACCGTTTTCCGCCACTCGGTGCATATCCTCAGTACGCAGTTGTACTTCAATGGGTACACCAAAAGGACTGAACAGTATAGTATGCAAGGACTGGTAGCCATTGACCTTGGGTATGGCGATATAGTCTTTAAACTTGCCGGGAATAGGCTTGTAAAGCGCGTGAACAGCACCTAAAGCCCGGTAACAACTGTCCACACTGTCAACAATGATCCGAAAGGCATAAACATCATAAACTTCGGAAAAAGGCAGGTTTTTGGTCTGCATTTTGCGGTAAATACTGTACAGGTGTTTTTCCCGGCCCAGTACCCGGCAGTGTATGTTTTCATGTTCCAGACGGGCTTCAATGGCGTCCTGAATTTTCTGTACAATTTCATTACGATTCCCCCGGGCCTTATGAATACATTCCTTAATAACACGGTAACGCATGGGATTGTAAGCCTTAAAACCAAGGTCCTCCAGCTCATGACGCAGGGCATTCATACCCAGCCGGTTGGCAATGGGCGCATACACTTCCAGGGTTTCCGAGGCAATACGCCGGGCTTTTTCCGGACGCATAATACCCAGGGTACGCATATTATGCAGGCGATCCGCCAGTTTGATCAGAATCACCCGAATATCCTTAACCATAGCCAGGATCATTTTACGAAAGCTTTCGGCCTTGGCTTCCTGTTTATTATCAAATTTGATGTGATCCAGCTTGGTGACACCATCGACAATTTCTGCGACTTCTTCGCCAAATTCCTGAGCAATCTGTTCTTTATGGGTGGGGGTATCTTCTATAACATCGTGCAGAATAGCAGCGATAAGAGTTTTTTCATCCATGCGCATTTCAGCAAGGATTTTAGCCACCGCGATAGGGTGGTAAATATAGGGCTCACCGGTCATCCGAGTCTGCCCTTCGTGAGCCTCAGCTCCAAACAGGTAGGCGTGGTAAACTTTGCTGACCTTATCTTCTTCCAGATAAGTATTCAGCATGGCACACAAATCACTGATTAGAAACAACTGAAAGCCCCTGTTCTTTTCGTTTACAACTGTCCAGTTAAAGATAGTCTATTATCTGGCTCATTAACAGGACAGTGCACTTTGAGCAGAAACCCGTTTATTGCTCGTCAGTCATTTCTTTACTGGCTTCTTCTTCTGAGGTCATGGAGTTGCCCATGTGCACCGCCGCAGAAACTTCTTCCAGAATTTCAGGGCCGATTTTGCCCTCGGCAATTTCTCTTAATGCAATGACGGTAGGCTTGTCATTTTCTTCTTCCACCAGCGGCTCCTGGCCATTGGCAATCTGACGTGCACGCCTGGCGGCAACCATAACCAGTTCAAAACGGTTTTCCACATTATCAAGACAATCTTCAACGGTCACTCGTGCCATGGATTTAATCCCTCTGGGTTGTAAATAGGTTATTTAAATGAATACTATTGTATAAAACAGGAAACAGGCTATTTTAACAGAGGCCCATTGCTGTTACAAATTAAAGTCGCTCTTAAAATTCAGAGTTAAAGTTTAGTTTAAGAGCGATTCAATCAACGCCTGATGGCGGCGGCACTGCCGGGTCTGACGCAATCTGAAAGCATGGATCAGAGCCTTCAGTTCACCCAGTGCATGAGCGAACTGGTCATTAATGATCAAATATTCAAATTCTTTATAATGAGACACCTGTTCTGTGGCTTCATTCATTCGGCGTTCAATAATGTCCTCACTGTCCTGACCACGACCCTGCAGCCGGGTGCGCAATTCTTCCCTGGAAGGCGGCAGTATAAATACTGTAGTACAGTCAGTAAACTGCTGACGTACCTGCTGAGCCCCCTGCCAGTCAATTTCCAGAATGATATCAATACCCTCCTGGAGTTTATCCTTTATATGTTCTTTTGAAGTACCATAAAAATTACCAAATACTTCTGCATGCTCCAGAAACTGATCTTCCGCAACCATTTTGTTAAAGGCGTCCTGATCCACAAAGTGATAATCGATCCCTTCCCGCTCACCGGGGCGCTTTGCCCGTGTAGTATGGGATACGGATACTTCAATAAAGTCCATTTCTTCCAGCAGTGCCTTAACCAGTGAGGTTTTACCTGCACCGGAGGGCGCACTGATAATATAAAGCATCCCGCAGTTGGGTTCCGGTTGATGGTTGATCATATTGATTACTCTTTAATTGTTTTAATAAACCGTATCATAGCGTATATTTCGTCTGAGAAAAAACGTTCCTGCGTCGATTTTCTCTCCATCATTACAGAAAAAAACAGGTGTCTTTTTTGCAAAATCAACAAACTGCAGAACGCATTGGTGTACTTAGCCTGCTGGCATTTACCTTTTTTGAGGGCTGGTTTCCAGTTCTGACCCTGTTTATTCTGCAGTATCTCAGTCCCATTTATACTTATCTGCTGACGGTCTGTTTTGCCAGTCTGACTTTTTTAACGGTTCAGATTATACAGGGTAAACTGACACAACTGGTTCAGTTTTCTGCTTACCGGCCTCTGCTGCTCAGTGCCTCGCTAATGAGCCTGGCGTTTATTTTTATTTATATCGGCCTGCTCTGGACCTCAGCCGGTAATATGTCCATTTTAATATTTCTACAGTTTTTTTTCTCATTTCTGTACTTTAATGTGATCGGTCGTGAACCTTTTTCCAGAACCCATTTACTGGGTGCTCTGCTTATGGCTTTTGGCGCCCTCATTATTCTGTTTCCGGAAAACTGGACGGTTAATAAGGGCGATTTGTTTATTGTGCTGGCCTCAGCCATTGCCCCGGTCGCCAATTATTATCAGAAACAGGCCCGCCAGCAGGTCAGTTCCAGCACTGTACTGACCTTTCGCAGTTTATTTGCCATCCCGGTACTGTATATTCTGGCACTTATTATGGAAACCGAACCACAATGGCAGGCCAGTAAGCCGGTATGGATTTATATAGTCATTTGCGGAGTTTTACTGATGGGACTGTCTAAAATTTTATGGCTGGAAGGTATCCACCGAATATCCATCACCCGTGCCAGCGCCATGATGGCCCTGATTCCGGTCTTTACCCTGTTTTTTTCCTGGCTGCTGTTTAATACTCTGCCGGATACCCGGCAGTTAATGGCGATTGTACCAGTAATTTACGGGGGATATTTGCTGACACGCAGCATATAAAATCCAGAAGTTCTGAATGCAATTTTTAACTTATTCAATATTCTGGATCTGCTCACGCATCTGTTCTGTCAGTACCTTCATATCAACCGATGCCTGGGTGGTGATATTGGAGATGGATTTGGAGCCCAGGGTATTGGCTTCGCGGTTAAGTTCCTGCATCAGAAAGTCCAGCCGTCGGCCCATTAGCTCGTCACTTTCCAGAACACGCTCTATTTCTGTTAAATGGGTTTCCAGCCGGTCCAGCTCTTCATCCACATCAGCTTTCTGGGCAATAAACACCATTTCCTGTTCCAGACGGTCATTATCCAGGGATTCGGTTAATTCTTGCAGACGTTCTTTCAGGCGGTTACGCTGTGCCTGTAATATGTCCGGCAAATGCTCACGAACAGTACTGAGCACCTCACGCATCTGGGCACAGCGCTGCAGAACCATTACCTTCAGAGCCTCACCTTCGCGCTCCTTGCCGCTCAGTAAATCAGTTAGCACACTATCCAGTAACGGAAACAACGCCTGTTCCATAAGTTCCTGCTCCACTCCCTGACTCTCCTGTACACCGGGCCAGTTGAGGATATCAATAGCATTGACCGGAGCGGCATTGTAAATCAGTTTGTCAATGGCATGCAGGGTTTTGGCTACCTGAGCTGCCAGTTCCTGGTTAAAGTGAATTTTATCCTCCGCACTGCCCTGTATCTGCAGTCTTATGGTCAGATCCAGCTTACCGCGCTTAACTTTTTCCTTAATGTAGTTGCGCAGTTTCATTTCCAGGGGCCGCAGTTCTTCCGGCAGGCGGGTATTGATTTCCAGAAAACGGTGATTCACACTGCGCAGTTCAATATCCAGACTGCCCCAGGGCTGTTTTTCTTCCCGATGGGCATAGGCGGTCATACTTCTTACCATAAATGTATCCTTATAAAATAAGATTCTGGAAATAAATACTATTCAGAGATTGTAGCACAGTACATAGTATTTCTACTGTTATCCTCCTATAATTAGGAGTGGGCAAAAATTGATACTTAAGGAATAATACGCTGTATGGAGCATAATACTTCACCATTACCGGCAGGAACCAAAGTCGATGAATATATTATCGACAGTGTACTGGGCGGTGGTGGCTTCAGTATTGTTTACAATGCCCACCTGGAAGCCGATCCTGAGCAAACGGTTATTATCAAGGAGTTTATGCCTAAAAAACTGGCAAAGCGGGTTAATAATACCCAGGTGGTCAGTCTGGATCCCTCTGCACCGGAGTCCTATAACAAGGGGCGCAAGCTGTTTTTTCAGGAAGCCAGTACTCTGGCAACACTCAAACACCCTAATATCGTTGATGTCACTAATTTTTTTCAGACCAATGGCACCGCTTATATGGTGATGAAAGATGAAAAAGGCGTCAACCTGCAGGACTATATTCACAAATACAAGGGCAACTTAAGCGAAAAACTGCTGCGTAAAGTATTTCCCCAACTGCTTTCCGGTGTCAAGCTATTGCACGATCGCAATCTGCTGCACCTGGATATAAAGCCCAGCAATATTCATTTACGCCAGGGCGGGCGTCCCTTATTACTGGATTTTGGTGCCGTAAGGGAGAAAATGAAAACCCGGCTGTACGATGCCCGTATCGTAGCCACTTCCGGTTTTGCCCCCATTGAACAGATCACCGAACGCGGCTATATGGGCACCTGGACGGATATTTACGCCATTGGTGCCACCATGCGCAGCTGTATTGAAGGCAAGCCACCGCCTGCTGCTAATAAGCGCATGGAAAACGATCCCATGAAACCAGCGGCCGATGCCTTTAAAAAGAAATACAGCCTGACCCTGCTGCAGGCCATTGACTGGGCCATGGAGCCGGATCAGCGCTTACGTCCGCAAACCTGTGACGAACTGCTGGACATGCTTGAAGATCTGCCTGACATTGAAGAAACCTCCTCCTTCCTGGACAAACTGAGCTTCAGTTCATTATGGAAAAAAGTTAAATAAGAAAATACCATCTAAGTTTTACTTATTTTCAGTCCGTATATATGCCACAAATGTTATAATCCCCATTCGACACAAAAATTTTTTCAGTTATTTATACAGGAATCTTATATGAGCTCTAATGGTACTCTGCGCCCCAGCGGCCGAGCCAATGACGAACAGCGCGACGTCAGAATCACCCGCAACTACACCAAACACGCTGAAGGTGCAGTATTAATTGAAAGTGGGGAAACCAAAGTACTGTGCACTGCATCTGTTGAAAACAGAGTACCCGGTTTTTTACGCGGCAAAGGACAGGGCTGGGTCACCGCCGAATACGGTATGCTGCCCCGCTCCACCGGCAGCAGAATGCGCCGGGAAGCCTCTTCAGGCAAACAGGGCGGACGGACTATGGAAATTCAGCGCCTGATAGGCCGCTCCCTGAGAGCCGTAGTGGATCTGGAAGCC
>JALTKC010000470.1 GCA_027076245.1 Gammaproteobacteria bacterium | reverse complement strand
AAATAATATTATTTGTATCACTGGCTATGACCTCATCACCTGTTTTTTCAAATGATGATTCGGCCAAAAAACTTTTTAAACAAGGCGTGGAAAAGTTCAAAAAAGGGGATTATCGATATGCTGAAACTCTTTTTCTGGAGGCTGGCCAACAGGGTTATAATTCATTACAGCTTAACTATAACCTTGGAGTAACGGCTTATAAACTTGAGAAATATAACGATTCTATAGGTTATTTCAAAAAATTACTGACTTCTCCTGAGTTTTCAGCTATAGCTAATTATAATATTGGCCTGGCTTTGGAGAAGTTAGAAAAAAAAGAAGAAGCAAGTCGTTACTTCAAGCAAGCTGCTGCAGATGATAAAAATAAAAAAATTCATTATCTGGCTCAGAAAAAACTAGAAGCCAGAACAACAGAAAAAGATAAAAAAAATAATAATAAAAACTGGAGTGTGTTTGGGTCATTTACTGTAGGTTATGATGACAATGTCAAACTACTTTCAAAAGATGCCCCTAGTGGAAAAGAGGATGCATATACTCAGTCTTATCTAAGAGGTCGATATAAAACGGATCCAGGTGTTCGTGTTTATATGAGTGTGTTTGATATAAAGTATGATGATTTTGATGAAGAGGATTATCGAATTATAAGAGCAGGGGTTGATTACCCATTTAAACTTAATCAATGGCAATTAACTCCGGCTCTTGAATATTCTGAATCAGAGTCAGGTGGAGATGATTATCAGGATGTAATTGATTATAAACTTAAAGCCAGAAAACGTCTGGGAATAAATACTCTTACTCTTAACTATCGTTATAGCAGTATTGATGCAGCTGAAAAACAGTTCTACTATCAGGAAGGTCATAGGCAGCGTTTTCGAGCAGATTATCGTATGCCTCTTGATTTTGGGACATGGCGTTTGCGCTATCAATATGAAACAAATAACAGAAAGGATACTGTGACTCGAAGTTACTCCCCTGACCGTAATACTGTTGAAGCTCTCTTCAGACACTCAGTAAGAGATAACTGGGATCTTCTGGCTCATGCGGCTTATCGTTACAGTAGTTACCCTAGTAAAGCAGGGAAAAAAAGAAAAGATGATCGATATCGCTATAGTATAGGTTCAGAATATACTATTAATAAAAACTGGTCTATTGATGCCAGATATCAATATACAGACAATCAGTCCAATCAGGATATAGATGATTATACCCGTAACGTCTATCAGATTGGAATTACCGGAATGTTTTAAACTGGTTGTTTACACTGCTTGTTGGGGTTGAACTGTTACATATTATTCAACCCCAGATTTTAAATCAGGTCATTTCCCCTGGATAATCCGCAATGCCCGGATTCTTGCTCACGCCCAGTAACTTAGGATGATTGATTTTATCCAGTCTCAGCACATTATCCTTGTCTTTCTTGGCCAGGATATAATCCCGAACAATATCCCACATCAGGCGGCCTTCCGGAGTCCGGTTAACCGAGGCCCAGCCGGCGACCTTATAAATACCGTCCGCTTCAATGACATGACCATTATCCAGACGGGCATCGGTAATACGTTCATACAGTGGTTTGGACGGGTCAATGGTATAATCCATACCGCCAACCCGCACCATATCCCCGCCAGACTGTAAATAAGGGTCGGGGGTAAACAGATTGTCTGCCACGCCTTCAAGAATATTGAGCAGGTCATGACCGGTCATTTCCGTCACATAGGTCTCCCCATAGGTAATGGCACACTGAGTCATGACATCTTCCATGGTTATCCACTCACCTTTTAAGGTAGTGGTGCCCCAGCGTACCCCGGCGGACATGGCCACATCGGCCTTATACTCATGTCTCAAGGCATTACATAACACCTGGTCCCAGGTGCCCATAAAGTTACCGCGGCGGTACAGAGTACGGTCAGCAATGGCCAGTTTTTCACTGAGGATTTCCTCATAGGTTTTACCGAGGCGTTTTTTATTGTAGAAAAACTTGCTGGCGCGGCTTTCCACTATATTTTCATCGTATTTTTTCTGACGCATCTGCTTAATATAGGCTTCCATTTCCTTGTCTGCCGGTAACCAGTCAGAAATAATCGGCAGCATCTTATAGTCCATAGACACCAGCTTGCCGTCCTTAAAGTCAAAGTCCATAACGCCGACATACTTGCCGTTGGAGCCGGCATTGGTCACCAGACAGGTACCGCCTTCCACATTTTTGACTTTAATGGGTTTGGGCATACCATCATGGGTATGACCGCCGAAGACCGCATTGAGCCCTGGAACATTCTGTGCCATCTTAATGTCCACATCCATCCCATTATGGGACAGCAGGACAATGGCATCGGGTTTTTCCTGTTCACGAATGTCCTTAACCAGTTCAATCATATCGTCTTCACGCAGACCAAAGGACCAGTCAGGGAAAAACTCCTGTGGGTTGGCATTACCGGTACGGGGGAACGCCTGACCGACAATACAGATACGGGCGCCATTAACCTTTTTAATCACATAGGGGCGAAAGGCCAGACCGGCATCTTCATCGTACAGGCCCAGGCCGTCATAGCGTTCTACCATGGTGGGGTATTCATCCCCCATTAAGGCATCTTCCTTAACCCGGACGTTCTGGCCGATAAAGTCGCCTTTAAACAGGGCGACATTGTTCAGGACTTCGTTTTCCTTATAGGTAAACTCCCAGTGCCCCACCATGACATCCAGCCCTAAAATATTAGAAGCTTCCACCATGTCCACACCGCGGGTCCACAGGGCCGTACCGGAACCCTGCCACAGGTCACCGCCGTCAATGGTCAGAGTATTCTGTTTACCGCCGGCCTGTTTGCGCAGGCGCTCCAGCAGGGTTTTAATATGGGCAAAGCCGCCGGTCTTGCCGTAAATCGGGGCGACATTGTCGAAATTTAAATAGGTATAGGCATAGGCTTCAGGGGTATTGGGTTTGAGGCCCATCCATTTGAGCAGTTTTT
>JALTKC010000469.1 GCA_027076245.1 Gammaproteobacteria bacterium | reverse complement strand
ACGCTCAACGCTCAACGCTCAACGCTCAACGCTCAACGCTCAACGCTCAACGCTCAACGCTCAACGCTCAACGCTTAACGCTCAACGCTCAACGCTCAACGCTCAACGCTTAACGCTCAACGCTTAATGCTATTTTTAAAAAACTCCTAAAGTTTTTCCAATCCCTGCCGCTAATAGCCGTACTCCGATAAAATCGGCTTGAAATCGTTAATTAAAAAGAGAATATTATGGAAATTTCAGGTGTGTCAACCGGTGTGGTTGTGGATACGGCGGCTAAGACTGCAGATGCTGCAACCAATAATGAGGTTGATAAAAAGACTCAGAATGTTGAGTCTCAAACTACAACCCAAACCAGGGATGCTGTCACCCAGCCTTCCGGGAATATTGGGCAAAATATCAATACTCAGGTATAAATTTTAAAATTGAGTGTTAATATCTCTGTTGTTTAAATAACAATCGTTATCGAAAAAGGGCGAGGACTTCTTTCGCCGCTACTCTATTATCGCCTTTGCAACTAATATATCGTTTTACTGAAAATTCTGTCAGTTCAGCATTTTTATAAATTTCGCGGGTAAAATCGGTTAGATGATTTGAAATTAGTACTGGTATTCCTCTATTAGCTGCATCCTCTGCAAGTTCAGCCAGTTTTTGTTGTTGTTCAAAGCTAAAGCCGTTTTTATCATAGTTAAAAGAAGTATTGCTCTCATTAAGTGGTACATAAGGTGGATCACAGTAAATAATATCACCTGACTGGCTATTCTTTATCGTGGTTTCAAAATCTTGTACTATAAAATCAGCATAAGGCGTTTTACGTGCAAATTCATTTAAATATGATTCTGGGTAAGTTACTTTCTTGTATTTGCCAAAAGGTACATTAAATCCACCTTTAGAATTATATCTGCATAATCCATTATATCCATGTTTGTTCAGGTAAAGGAATAAAGCGGCTCTTTTCCTGTTAAATTTTGTATTATTAAATTCTTCTCTTAATTTATAGTATTGCTCTGCTGTATTATTGTTGACTTTAAAATAACGACTGGCATATTGGATAAAGCCTTCGCTGTCTTTCTGAATTTCTTGATAAATATTAATAACATCTCTATTGGTATCAGCAATTAGATTATTTAAGAAATTGGTATTAAGAAATACTGTCGCTGAGCCACAAAACGGCTCAACAAGGCGCTCTCCTGTTGGCAGTCGTGACCATATCTTGTCCAGAATTTTTCTCTTTCCTCCAGCCCATTTTAAAAAAGGGACTTTAGAGGTTTTTAAATCAAATTTTGTGGTCATTTGCCTATTTTAATTTTTTTATAAATACAGCGGAGTTACGTTGATAGTTATACAGTGCCTGTTTTTTACTGGGTAAATCTTTCAGACTGCCTTTTTTAAAACCGTGCTCAATAAACCAGTGAGTGGCCTGTGTGGTGAGTACAAATAGTTCTTTCAGACCGGATTTTCTGGCACACATACAGATGTGGTTAAAGAGTTTGTCACCACGCCCCTGAGACTGGTATTCTGGCGCAATGGCCATACAGGCCAGTTCGGCCTGTACTTTATTAAATGGGTAAAGTGCTCCGCAGCCGATAATTGAATTTTCCCGTTTAATAATATAAAAATTTTCAATTTCCGTTTCCAGCCGCTCTCTGGAACGTTTTACTAATAATCCGGTTTCTTCCAGTGGTGAAATCAGCTCAATAATACCATTAACATCTTCAATACTGGCAAGGCGAATATCTTCCAGCTGATCCGTGCTGATTAAGGTGCCTATGCCATTTTGGGTAAACAGTTCCAGTAATAAGGCGCCTTCTATATTACGGTCGATAATATGTACCCGTTTGATACCGGACTCACTGGCATAAATAATACGCTGATAATGACGTTTAAGTTCCTCCGGTAAATGGGTATTATCTTTAAGCAGTTGTTTTAAATCCTGACCGGTTAATTCATTAATCAGTTGTCCATCAGAGTTTTTGATGCCGTTAATGTCATCAATAAAAATGAGTTTGTCTGCT
Organism: Gammaproteobacteria bacterium; assembly: GCA_027076245.1. GTDB lineage: Bacteria > Pseudomonadota > Gammaproteobacteria > GRL18 > GRL18 > JANELJ01. Next base: position 9,277 of record JALTKC010000469.1, on the reverse strand, counting down.
TTTAGGGCAATGGAGCTTTCTGTGGCCAGATCTTCACCATTAATATTAAAAATCTCACCAGTGGGAGAGTAACCTACGGGTGACATTAAAATAACATCTCCGGCATTCAGTGCATTACAAACAGAGTCTGTATCAATACGTCGGATCTCACCGGTATGCTGAAAGTCCACACCGTCAATAATGCCCTTGGGTTTGGCAATGGTGAAATTGCCCGATACGATATTGATGCGTGAACCAGCCATTGGAGTGTAGCGTAAGCTGGTGGTGAATAAGCCTTCAATATTGAGGCGAATACAGCCGGAAGCTTCTTTAATGACCTGCATGGTTTCACTGTCTGTTACCCGTAATCCCTGAGAAAAATGTGACTGGATATTCTGGGAATTGAGCCTTTTTTCAATCTGACTGCGGGCACCATGCACCAGTACCAGCTTGACACCCAGTGAATTTAACAGGGTAATATCATGAACCAGTGAGGGGAATTCATTGTCGGCCAGGACATCGCCGCTAAAATAAATAACAAAGGTTTTGCCACGAAAGGCATTGATATAAGGAGCCGCATTGCGAAACCAGTTTACAAAATCAATATCTGAGCTGGCTGTGGTATTTGTGTTAGAATTGTCCGGGTTCATATTGAATATAATAGTGTTTAAGTAAAAGAATTATAACAAGTTTATGGTGTGATTGTGTTGTTTCATTTAAATTTAGACAGAACTGCTACAGGTACAGCCATACTCTAACCTAAATTAATTATTAACCGGTTAAAAATTGAGAGCTTATGTCATTATCGTTTGCTGATAGTCTGGCCCTGCTGGGGTATTTACTGGTGGTTATGGGGATCGGTCTGTATTTTTCAAAAAAAAATACCAGTACTGAAGAGTACTTTGTAGGCGGGCGATCTTTTTCAGGCTGGGCCATTGGCCTGAGCCTTGTGGGTACATCCATCAGTTCTATTACTTTTCTGGCCTACCCCGGTGATGCCTATAAGACGGCCTGGCTGCGTTATCTGCCCAACTTGATGCTGCCCGTTGCAGTGTTTATTGCGGCCTATGTTTTTCTGCCTTTTTTCCGTCGTGGTAATACCATTACCGCTTATGAATATCTGGAGCACCGTTTTGGGCCCTCTATCCGTGTTTATGGTGCTGTTACTTTTATTTTTGGTCAGCTGGTACGGATCAGCTTAATACTTTATTTACTGTCATTGCTTATTCATGAACTGACCGGTTTAAGTGCTGAAATGTCCATTATTCTCGGCGGTGTCTTTGTGGCTGTTTATACCATAGTAGGCGGTATCGATGCCGTGATCTGGACCGATGTGTTGCAGACTATAGTTCTTGTACTGGGCGGTATTGTCTGTCTGGCTGTGATTGTTCTTAGCCTGCCCGGCGGTCTGGAGCAGATTTTTTCAGTGGCCAGCGAACAGGGCAAGCTGGCCTTTGCTGAACTTAAAAATGATCAGTTAACCCCGGTAGACTGGAGCTTCTCTCTGCAGGAAAAGACCGGTTTAATGATGCTTATCCTTGGTCTGACGGCCTGGCTGACAGAATATTCCGGTAATCAGAATACAGTGCAGCGTTTTTGTGCCTCTAAAAGTGACCATGAAGCCAGAAAAGCCATGTTTATCTGTGCATTTTCCAGTCTGCCCATCTGGGCTTTTTATATGTTTCTGGGGACGGCGCTATATGTTTTTTTTCAGGTGTTTCCAACAGAAACGGCGGCTGAGATATTAAACGGAGAGCGCAAAGCTGAACAGATCCTGCCTTATTTTATTAACAACTATTTACCATCCGGTGTGGCCGGAATCGTTATTGCAGCAGCTCTTGCCGCAGCCATGTCGTCACTGGACTCCAGTATTAATGCCATTTCCACGGTTTCTATTGTGGATATTTACCGCCGATTTTCCAGAACAGAAAAAACGGATAAACATTATTTGCGGGTGGCTAAATTAATTGCGACTTTCACTTCCGTGCTAATGATTATCGGGGCTATCGTATTAATGGATGCCCAGACGAAAACGCTACAGGATACTGCAACCATACTGGTTTCCCTGGTTTCCGGAGGGGTTCTCGGGATTTATTTACTGGGCTTTTTTACCCTTAAAGGTGATGCCCGGGCTGTCTGGATCGGGCTGCTATGTACCGCCTTATTTACATTGTGGACGATTCTGGTTAAAAAAGGGCTTTTGCCCGATGGCTGGTCAATACCGTTTGATCTGTATTATACTGCCATTATTGGTAACTTTATTATGTTTTTAAGTGCTTTTTTTATTGCCCAGTGGGCTTTTAAGAACAAAAATAACAATAAAATCATTGAGTACACAGTCTGGAAGGACTGATCATATTGCATGAGGCAATTAATGAGGGTTTATTTATATCGCTTGCATTTTTTAGCGCTCCTGTTTGAGGTGTTTTTTTCAGCTAACGTGATAGCTGCCTCACAGGTTTATCAGGTAGGTGTTTTGTACTGGTCTATGGATATCCCCTGCCAGGTGGTGATGAGACAGGGGGTAGAGGATGCCGCAGAACAGCTCAATAATGGCTCTGGCCATACAGGTTCAAAACGTTCTACTGAACGTAAAATAAAGCTGCTGCCTTTTGTTGCCGGAAATGGTGAGGCAGGTATTGAGCGTCAGATTGTTCAGATGAAAAATCTGGTAGAAAAGGGAGTTGATCTGATCATTGTTCAGCCAACGGATAATGCGGCTCTTTCTCAGGCACTTATAGAGGCTAACGAAAAAAATATACCTGTGGTGGCCTATGATCAGTATATCAGTGGTGGAAAACTGCATTCCTTTATTACTTCAGATAATTATCAGGCCGGTTATCTGGATGGAGAATATATTGCTTCACTCTTTCCCGATAATAAGACGATTAAACTGGTCATGGTTGACTATCCTCATGTTTCTTCAACTGTCTTAAGAGTCGATGGTTTTATTGATGCTCTTACTGAACTACAACAGCCATTTGAAGTGTTAGCAACCTATAATGCGGTAGAAAAAGAAAGTGGTAATCAAGCAGCCCGGGCAATTTTAAAAGATTTTCCAGAGTCTGGTTCTGTTGATGTAGTCTTTACAGTAAATGATGGCGGTGGAATTCCCGTAATGCAGGCTTTAGCTAATGCCGGACGTAATGAAATTAAACTGGCGACAGTTGATGGCGATCCAAAGTCTTTAAGTTTTATTAAAAACAGGAAAATTACCGTAATAGACTCGGCTCAGTTTTGTCATGCTATGGGCGCAGAGGCTATGAATACTGCGGCATTAATACTTGATGGTAAGAGCATTGCTGAACATAAACTGATACCGGTTTTTCCGGTAACGTCTGTGACAGAATCCCTGTATCCCGGCTGGACGGGAGATATTCCTGAGTCTTTTATCAAGCCCTGGCCATCTAAAACACCTCAATGGTCAAATCGTATTAAGCATGTTAGTCACTAACGCTTATTGGCAATATTGGTTGTAAAAAGGTTGGTAAAAGCTATAAAAATGTCACAAGAGAAAGACTTATTTCCATCTGTTGAGCGAATAGATCAACGTTTAATGGTCTCCTATGGTCTGTTAATTATTACCATTATTGCTGTGCTTTCCTTGTTTGCAGGCTGGTATTATCAAAATATTATGGAGCAGGAAGAACAAAGGCTGTCTCTCTTATCCAGTAAAATACTCAATATCGCAGTAAAACGTACCAGCTTTTCTGGTAAATATCATACCCGTCTGTTTATTGAAGAAATTTCCAGACAGTTTAAAGATATCAGATTAATTGAAATTATTGATAAAAAAGGTCGTGTTATTGGGAGTAGTAATAAAAAGAATAATGGACAGTTGACCGATACAGATGTTGCTATAGAAGTATTAAATAAAAGCAAAGCCTATTTATTTAATACTATAAATATTAATGGTGAAGATGTTATTGAAATTATACTGCCGTACCATTCCGGCTATATGAATCAGTTAGCCGGTTATGTACGTATTTTAATTTCCAGAGAAAAAGTCAACCATGAGATATATGAAGGCCTGGTATATCTGTCGATACTGGTTGCTGGTTTGTTTATTATTGCCTTGTTGATAGTTAGAAAATTAAGCAGTCATTTTACCCGCCCGGTTTTTTTTATGGCAGACGTCTTAAAAGGTATCTTAAATTATGCACCGGTGTTAATTGCTATTCAGGACAGAAAAGGAAAACTGTTACAGTATAGTAAAAGTTATACCAGATATTTTAACAGACATAATAATGATAATTATACCTGCGTTCTGGAACCTGCTACCTCTATTCAGAATACCGATTGGAAAAATAAGAGTGTAGTAGAAGAATTAATTAATATACCCTTAAATCAGCAAGATCGATCCTTACGAGCACTGCATTTTCCCATTAATCTTGACCAGAATAATGTACCACTGTTGATGTGCTGTATTGCAGAAGATGTTACAGAACGGTTAAGTATAGAAAACAAACTGCATGCCAGTGAACGTCAGTTAAAAATGGTGCTTGAGGGTGCGCATCTGGGTTTCTGGGACTGGGATTTTCAAACTGGAAGGCATGAAGTGGATGAAATCTGGATGGATCAACTGGGCTTAGAACCTTCTGACTTAAGTTACACAGATGAAGACTGGAAACAACGCATACATCCGGATGATCAGGAACATGTTGCACTGGTCGTGCAGCGAGCCATTAAAAATAAAATTGCCTATACCGTTGAGTTTCGAATGCGTCATAAACAGAATCATTGGGTCTGGATTCTGGGGTCTGGGGCGGTAGTCGAGTGGAATGAGGATGGTACTCCGAGACGTTTATGTGGAACCCATCAGGATATTAGCCTGAGAAAACAGCATGAAGAAGAGTTGTATTTTCATGCCAACTTTGATCCTCTGACCGGTTTGCCTAATCGTAATAATCTCAAAACCTCTCTGCAGCTTTTATTAAAAAATCACTTTAAGGGTGACCTTAAGAATAAGATTATTCATGATAAAGAGTCTTCTTATCAGGTGGCCGTTATGTTTATTGATCTGGATAATTTTAAAATTGTTAATGATACATACGGCCATGAAATTGGTGATTTATTATTGCAAAGTGTTGCCTCCAAAATTAAACATGTTATTAATGAATCACAGGTGTTATACCGCTTTGGCGGTGATGAATTTGTTCTGGTTATAAATAATATCGAAGATCTGGATAGTGTTTCCATAGAGGCTAAAGGTATTATAGAAGCATTAAAAGAACCTTTTATTATTAACCAGCATACTTTTTATGTTAGTGCCAGTATTGGTATCAGTATTTTTCCTGATGACTCAGAAAATTATAATCTGTTATTGCGTAATGCAGATACCGCTATGTATAAAGCAAAGGAATCAGGGCGTAATAACTTCTGTTTTTATACCAGTGCGATGAATAAGGAAATACAGGATCATATGGAGATAGCCTCTATGCTCCAGAGTGTGCTGGATAATGATAATAGTAATAATGAACTGTACCTGGTTTATCAACCACAGATAGATGCAGACACTGGCGACGTGGTCAGTTGTGAAGCCTTATTACGTTGGCAAAATCCTGAAAGAGGTAATATACCGCCTGATGTATTTATACCGGTTGCTGAAAAGTCCAGTCTGGTATGCCGACTGGGTAAATGGGTTATGACTCAGGTCTGTGCTCAACGTCAGCAATGGCGGGAGATGGGGGTTAATAACTTCCGAGTAGATGTTAATCTGTCCAGTCGTCAGGTTTCTACACCAGAGTTAAGTAATAATCTGCAACACATTATGCAGCAGTTTCAGTTAAAAACAGGTGATATTGGTCTGGAACTGACAGAAAGTGCCATTATTAGTGGTGATCAGTCTGTGTTATCTAATTTGCATAGTTTGCGTAAAGCAGGTTTTGAAATTGCACTGGATGACTTTGGTATCGGTTATTCATCACTGAGCTATATTCAGCGTTTTCCAGTCAGTACCATTAAAATTGATCGGGCTTTTATTGTGGATATTGATGCTCAGGATAAAACTGACGGAACCGCTATTGTCCGTGCCATTATTGCTATGTCCAGCTCACTGGGTCTTAAAATTGTAGCAGAAGGGGTTGAAACCCGTGAGCAATATGAATTTGTTAAAGCGCATCATTGTCATTATATACAGGGATTTTATTTCTATAAGCCCATGACAGAGGAGAAAATGACAGAATTACTGCTATCTATTCAGTAAAAAATTAAGCAGTGAAAAATTAATGCCGGTATTTCCCTGACTGCAAATCAGTATATAATAAACCTTTCATCAATAATTTTTTACAGGACTTATTATGCCTCAATATCGTTCAAGAACCACTACTGCCGGAAGGAATATGGCGGGCGCCCGGGCTTTGTGGCGTGCCACAGGTATGAAAGATGATGATTTTCAGAAACCAATTATTGCGATTGCCAATTCATTTACCCAGTTCGTCCCCGGTCATGTGCATTTAAAAGATATGGGGCAACTGGTGGCAAGAGAAATTGAAAAAGCCGGCGGGGTGGCCAAAGAATTTAATACCATAGCGGTGGATGACGGTATTGCCATGGGGCATGACGGTATGCTGTACAGTCTGCCCTCCAGAGAAGTAATTTCCGATGCGGTGGAATATATGTGCAATGCCCATTGTGCTGATGCGCTGGTGTGTATTTCCAACTGCGATAAAATTACCCCCGGAATGCTTAATGCCGCTTTAAGACTGAATATACCGGTGATTTTTGTATCCGGCGGTCCTATGGAATCCGGTAAAGTGGTACTGCATGGGCATGAGGTACACCTGGATCTGGTGGATGCCATGGTGTCCGCTGTAGATGATAAGGTCAGTGATGAAGATACAGATGTTATGGAGCGTTCAGCCTGTCCAACCTGCGGTTCCTGCTCCGGTATGTTTACCGCTAACTCCATGAACTGTCTGACTGAAGCTCTGGGATTGTCCCTGCCGGGTAATGGCTCCTTACTGGCTACTCATGCGGATCGTAAGGAATTATTCCTCGAGGCCGGACGGCGCATTGTGGATCTGGCTAAACGTTATTATGAACAGGATGATGACTCTGTACTGCCCAGAAATATCGCCAGTTTTAAGGCATTTGAAAATGCCATGAGTCTGGATATTGCTATGGGCGGCTCGACCAATACCATATTGCACCTGCTGGCAGCCGCTCAGGAAGGCAAGGTGGATTTTACTATGGATGATATTGACCGCTTATCCAGAAAAGTACCAAATTTATGTAAAGTGGCGCCCAGTACCCAGAAATATCACATGGAAGATGTCCATCGTGCCGGCGGCGTTATGGCGATTTTGGGAGAGTTATCCCGTGCCGGTCTGCTTAATACGGATGTAAAAATGATCCACAGTGATACCCTGGCGGATGCCATTAAACATTACGACATTGCTGTATCTGATGACAGTGCAGTGCGTGAAATGTTCCGTGCTGGTCCCGGCGGTGTGCCCACCCAGGTGGCCTTCAGTCAGGACAAGCGCTGGGCCGAATTGGATGAAGATCGTGCTGAAGGCTGTATTCGGGATAAAGAACATGCCTATAGTCAGGACGGCGGACTGGCGGTGCTTTACGGGAATATTGCTGTGGATGGCTGTGTGGTTAAAACCGCTGGTGTGGATGAGTCCATCTTATGTTTCAGTGGCCCGGCGCGTATTTTTGAAAGCCAGGACTCTGCCGTAGCAGCCATTCTTGATGATCAGATTAAGGCCGGTGACGTAGTTATTATCCGTTACGAAGGTCCACGCGGCGGTCCCGGGATGCAGGAAATGCTTTATCCGACCAGTTATCTGAAATCCAAAGGGTTGGGCAAGGTGTGTGCCCTGTTAACGGACGGACGTTTTTCCGGTGGTACTTCGGGCCTGTCTATTGGGCATGCTTCGCCAGAAGCTGCGGAAGGCGGAGCCATTGGTCTGATTGAAGAAGGTGATATTATTGAAATTGATATCCCTAACCGTAAAATCGGCGTAAAACTCAGTGATGAACAACTGCAGCAGCGTCGTGCGGCTATGGAGGCCAGAGGCGATAAGGCCTGGCAACCTGCTGAGCGGGTACGTTATGTCAGTCAGGCATTGCAGGCCTATGCCGCAATGACAACCTCGGCCTCCAGAGGCGCAGTACGGGATGTCTCTCAGTTAAAACGTAAGTTTTAACTTTTGCAGGCACTTGCACTTTTTGTGATTTATGCCACACTTGCTAAAAAGCAGCTAATGTCTGGAAAATCCGGTTGGCTGCTTAAAAAATAAGGAGATTTACAGAAAATCTTGCTGGTTAAAGGAGTTATGCAGAAACAATGAGTGCCAGTGCAGTAATTGAACGGAGGGAGCATCCCAGGCATCCCATCAGTCTGGAAGTATTTGTTACCCCGACTCAGGCAAAAAATCAGCGTATCGCATCACGCATCATTAATATGAGCCTGATGGGCTGTGCGATTGAGCCTAATCATTATTCCTTTTCGGAAAAAGAACCGGTTTCCATCTGTTTTGTGGCCTCAAAAGATCAGTGTTCCATGTCCACTATTATTCAGGCAGAAGTGGCACATATTGGCGATGATTATATCGGTCTGTGTTTTGATGCCATGGGGGCGGATGTGATGGACTTATTACGGGAACTGCTGAAGGAAGCAAAATACTTCTAGCTATTCAGTTTACCCGGGAGGGCGGGCATCCTGCCCGCAGCAGACAGTTCTGCTTACAACCGGTTCCAGTTGGCCTTTTTCTGACCTGAACGTAATTTAGGGAAAATTAAACCTAATAACATTCCGCCAAATAATACGCCTGCGCCGGTAATAAACCATTCCTGATCGGTATTATCTTCCAGAGTCTGATATTCCTGTTTTAACAGGTGGTTTTCGGCTTCAATTTTAACCAGTTCATTACGTAACTGGTTATTTTCTTTTTCCAGTTGCATGGGGCGGGCAGCAATTTTACGTAGCCGGGTCAGTTCCTTGTTAAGCTTTTCCTTATTGGCCAGCAGAGCTTTTTCAGAACGGCTCAGGCTGTCACGTTCCTGTTTCAGATTTTCCAGTTCGCTTTTCATCGCATCGTATTTCTGTTTCATTTCTGCGACATCTTTCTGGGCTTTTGCCACCAGATTTTTTGCGGCAGGCGTTTTGCTTAAAAAGCGGCTTAATACCCAGCCTTCCACACCCTGGGGAGTGCGGGCTCGGGTGTAACCGGAATCTTTTTCCAGAACTGTTAAGGGCGTACCGCTTTTAATTATTTTAATAATTTTAAAACCGTTGCCTTTACCGGAACGCATATTAATAAACAGCTCATCGCTGACATACATGGTT
>JALTKC010000468.1 GCA_027076245.1 Gammaproteobacteria bacterium | reverse complement strand
ACCGTCAACAAAAACAAAGATAACACCGAACTTAAAGCCGGCCCCTATATGCAGGAAGAGCCGTACTGGATACATTTTTTTCAGACCTACTGCGAAGCCATTATAATGCTCCGGCACTCCGGTGAAAGCCACACCGTTTTTAATGAGGACATTGCACCATTTCTGGACTGGTTGGTTGAACAGACGGATTTTTCAGAGCTGGCTCCAGGTGAAAGCGTTGAAACTGTTTTTGAATATACTGATAAATTATTTTCAGAACAAAGCGACAACACATTTACCGACAATAACAAGGATGAAAATATTCAGAAAAAGTCTTTGATGAAACGGTTAAAAGACAGCATAAAAAATACTGATAATAATTCTGAAGATAATGATATAGTTACTGAAAAAGACAACATTCTCTATATTATGTTCAAAGGCTGGAAAACCCTTGGCGGATTATTTCACCGGGTGCCCGGCCCGCCTTCCGTTCTTCAGGTATTACTGGATGTTTATGCCGATCACATTTCCAGAAAAATCCAGCGGGAATCTCTGAGCAAGGGCTCATCACATATCCGTTTTATGCTGATGCTATGTCAGCGTTTTGGATTATTTGGTGAAGGTAAAGTGGATGAGAATAAAACACTACTGTATTCCGCATTAAGAGCCCATGGCCGTTTGCATGCGCCAGACGGCACCAATAAAACAGGTCAGAAAAATTATTATAGTTATTCAGCTCTGAAAGAGCGAATAAAATACCTTAAACTGGATTATGACTCTGTTCTGACTTTTGATCAAAAAGAAGCTCTCAGCTTTGTTTTAGATTCAAATAATCAGGTAAAACAATCCTTTAAAACAAATTTTTATAACCGCCCTTTCCCCGGCTTTGCCTCAAATATACAGGAAAAAACCCAAAGCTTTTCAGATACACTCTACAGTGCCAGTAATCACTATACCTATAAAAGCATTATGGCCTTTATTAATCTGGGTTTTATGATGGAAAGCCTGATTAATTTGCCGAAGCAGGCCACCAGTCACTGGGATGAAGGTGAGTTTCTGGCCTATATAACCACGGTCAGTGACACACTGGGCAATGGTTTAATTACCCTGTACAGTACCGCAAAATTAGCCAATAACCTGAGGCTGAGCGCTATGGCCTCTCTAATCACACAGGGTAAAAATAATGCCCTGCTCACTTTACCCCGTAAAAAAGACATTGCACTTGAAAAAACAGGAACCTACGCTTCCTTTATGGACAATCTGGCCGTATCCCTGAGCCTGCTGGCCACCATTGCCGCTGTTGACGATGCCCTGGAGCAGCAGCGCAGGGGAAAAGAGCTCAAAGCCATGAAAAAATGGCTGGAAGCCGTCAGTACCGCACTGGTGGCCTATGGTTTTTATGCCGGCAAGTACGGCTCACAGGGCCTGTTCAGCTATTTAGGCGGAAAAGCAGCCAGTCACAGTGCAAAACTGATGAGTCGCTTCGGCATTTGCCTGTTTATCCCCGGTATCGGCGAGGCAGCGGCACTGGCCGGGGCCGTTATCAGTTTTTTTATGATTATAATGGATGTATGGGATATGATAGTCACCTACAACCGCTCCACTTTATATCAAAGAATTGACTACCACCATAATCAACTGTATAAATTCACAGACACACAACTGGACAAATATTATCGCCTTGAACAGGGACAGTTAGAAACGGTATTTAAATCACTGGGACAGTATGATGACCTGAACTTTGATAAACTGCATATTAATGCCTTTATCCCTTTGCTGAAACTGGGATATCCTGTAGAGCAGATTAAGGATATGCTGGAGAACAATGACCAGAGGCTGATAAATGAACTAACAGACTTATATGAGCGGGTCAGCAAGCCTGAACTGGCGGAGCATTATTATATTATTGACGACAGTCGGCAGTATTTTCCGGAGGTGGCCAGGGCACTTGAAAACGGTGAGTTTTTTAACCCGGAACTCAGTCATTATAAACAACGGGAACAGATATTTAACCAGTATGCCCGTTATATGGAATACCCAAGGCCATAAACCTTATCAACCAAAACCAGATATCAATAAAGCACCTATGAAAAAACACCTTACAAGCACATTACTCGTTCTTTTTACTTTTTTATTTACATCTGCGCTTTATGCAAAAACCGTAACTGATGACCCACAGGAACAGGCGGCTCTGGAAGCTCTGTTAAAAGATGCTGATCTGAATTGGGATGATATTAAAATAATTAAAAACATAGTCATAGACGGGCGCAACGATAAAGGCCGACTAATGGTTCATAGAAAGGACAGAACAAAAAAATGGCCTTTTATGAATATGAGCGATAAAAAAATTTATGTAAGCCCTGATAATAAAATCATTGCTATCAATATTGATGGCTCAGGGCTTAAAAAAATTTCCGCCATCAATCACTTTAAGCACATGGTATTTTTTTCCTGCAAAAATTGTTATATACAGAAATTCGATATTATAAGTAACCTGCCAAAGCTGGATGAGTTACAGCTTTCTAATACAGGCACAGAAGAAATAGGACAAATGAAAAACCTGCCGGAATTAAAACTTCTGGATTTAAGCCGGAATGGAATAAAAAAAATACAGAACCTGAATAATATTCCTTCATTAAAAGAGTTGATAATGGAAGGCGTAGAGATAAATAAGCTGGAAGGACTGGAGAACCTGCCCAACCTTGAAGTTCTAAGCATAATGGGCAGTGGCGAAGACGAACAACGCATAAATAAACTCGAAGGCCTTAATAATTTAAAAAAACTTAAAGTACTTGAGCTGTACTTTCAAAGAATAAAAAAACTGGAAGGACTGGAAAATTTAACCCAACTGGAACGCCTTTATTTAATTGAAAGTAAAATAAAAAAAATAGAAGGTCTGGACAACCTCAGACAATTAAAAATACTGGGACTGACAAGAAACCGGATAAGAAAAATCGAAAATCTGGATAATTTAACTCAGCTTAAAAC
>JALTKC010000467.1 GCA_027076245.1 Gammaproteobacteria bacterium | reverse complement strand
GCTTATCAAAAGCATTATGTAATATTCCCCGAATCGTCTGTTCCAGTTCTGCTTTCATATTACCGGGAACAGGAGGCATGGCCTGACTGATTTTACTGCTTAAATCATCAAAAAACTGTTTATTCATTTGTGGTTACCCTTAATGGTTGTCCCTATTATTATTGAAAACTCAAAGCCCAGGGCGGCTACACATAATTATACTGCACCCTTTATCACTCGTCGAATTTTGCATGATGGCTGTACCATCCACAAACAGGATGCACCAGCTTGGCGCACCATTTTTGTGCAAGACATTTATTTTTTCTATTTTGGTGCATCAGCTTATAAAAAAGCCCCTGTAAATATACTTAAGGCTTTGTATATAAATACCTTTTTTTCAATGGCATGATAACTGCTTATCTCATCACATTCGATTAAGAAGAACAAAAAACTGGTACTGCCAGTATTAACCCCACTTTTTACATTGTTTGGAGTAAAACCAATGAAGCTCGTTACAGCTATTGTTAAACCCTTTAAATTGGATGATGTACGTGAAGCACTGTCCGATATTGGAATCCATGGTATGACCGTCACTGAAGTCAAAGGCTTTGGTCGTCAGAAAGGTCATACTGAACTCTATCGTGGTGCAGAATATGTCGTTGACTTTCTGCCCAAGGTAAAAATTGAAATTGCCGTTGCCTCTGAAGTACTTGATCAGGTCATCGAAGCAATTCGCAGTGCTGCCCATACCGGTAAAATCGGAGATGGCAAAATCTTCGTTTCAGCCGTTGAGCAGACAATTCGTATTCGTACTTCTGAATCTGGTAAAGAAGCCCTGTAAGAAGGCTTTAATAGGAGATATTACTCGTGGAAAATAATATTTATCACTTACAATATGCAATGGACACATTTTATTTCTTAATGTGTGGCGCCCTTGTGATGTGGATGGCCGCCGGCTTTGCCATGCTGGAAGCCGGTCTGGTGCGTACCAAGAACACCGCTGAAATTCTGACTAAAAACGTCGCTCTGTTTGCGATTTCCTGTATTATGTACCTGATTGTCGGCTATGACATCATGTACGGTGGCAGCATGTTCCTGAACGGCCTGGTGGTTGGCGACGGTTATGTTGATGAAACCTTAAAGTCTTTTGCTGAACAGGCTGATTTTACCGGTGGTTCCATTTACTCAGGAGCTTCCGACTTCTTCTTCCAGGTGGTGTTCGTTGCAACAGCCATGTCTATTGTATCCGGTGCGGTTGCTGAACGTATGAAATTATGGGCGTTCCTGTTATTTGCTGTATTCATGACTGCCTTTATATACCCAATGGAAGGTTCCTGGACCTGGAATGGTGCTGATGTATTCGGCCTGTATAACCTGGGTGATCTGGGCTTCTCTGACTTTGCCGGTTCCGGTATTGTCCACATGGCCGGTGCTTCTGCTGCTTTAGCCGGTGTTTTATTACTGGGTGCCCGTAAAGGTAAATACGGTAAAAACGGTGAAATCAAGGCTATTCCAGGTGCTAACCTGCCTTTAGCCACTTTAGGTACTTTTATCCTGTGGATGGGCTGGTTCGGCTTTAACGGCGGTTCTGTTCTGAAACTGGGTGATATTGCCAATGCTAATGCCGTTGCTATGGTATTCTTAAACACCAATGCTGCAGCAGCCGGTGGTGCAGTGGCTGCCCTGATTGTAGCCCGTATCCTGTACGGTAAAGCTGATTTAACTATGCTGTTAAACGGTGCTTTAGCTGGACTGGTGGCTATTACTGCTGAGCCTTCTACCCCGACTCCATTAATGGCTACCCTGTTTGGTGCTGCCGGTGGTGTTCTGGTTGTCTTCAGTATCCTGACTCTGGATAAAATGCGTATTGATGATCCAGTCGGTGCTATCTCCGTACACGGTGTGGTTGGCTTCCTGGGTCTGATGCTGGTACCTCTGACCAATGGCGATGTCAGCTTCTCCGGTCAGTTAATCGGTGCAGCCACCATCTTTGGCTGGGTATTTGTTACTTCACTGGTCGTCTGGTTTGTTATTAAGATGATTATGTGTATTCGTGTCAGTGAAGAGGAAGAATACGAAGGTGTTGACCTGGCAGAATGTGGTCTGGAAGCCTACCCAGAGTTTACTAACAAATAAACTCTGCTATGTATAAAAATACGTAAGGATACGTAAACACTTATAAGCGGAATGAATTAACTTTCATAAGCTTATTTATAAAAAGCACCCTTCGGGGTGCTTTTTTTTGCCCTGTAATCTGTTAATCTGGACCTGGACCACAAAAATCAGGCCCGTTATTCATTAAAATTCTAAATTATTAATTAAATCATTGCTGTATTGAGAACATTTACCCAAAAAGACACTATAATAAAAATTATTGAAAAAGTTATTGGAATAAGCTTTAGCCACTTTCAGGAGACAAAATGAAACCGTTAATTATTCGTTCAGCTAAATCAAGTATAGTACTCATATTATCCTTACTGTTTCTGAGCCAGTTTGCTCAGGCTGAAAAATCAACGGAAATTTATAAGTGGGTGGATAAGGAAGGCCGGGTACACTATGCGGCCCGCCCGGGCGACAAAAATGCCCAGAAAATGCATCTGGGAAGCCGGATATTTCATAAACAGTCGGCTGCAGATAAAAACCTAAAAAACCAGGAAAAAAATCAGGAACGGGTTAAATTATGCAAAGAATCCCGTGACACCCTGGAAAAATACAAAAAAGCCCCCTTTCTCTATCGCTATGATGAAGAGAAAAAACAAAAGGTTCGCCTGACTGAAGCCGAAGCAAAAGAGGCATTTATACAGGCTGAAAAAGATGTCAGTTACTGGTGTACCCCTCCAGTATCCAAGACGGAGCAATAAATACCTGAAGCAATATAAAACCATCGAATGTCTGACAAGTAATCAGGCCGTCCACTTAAAACACAGCATAAAAAAGAGCTAAAACTATTATGAATAACAACTTTGTACAAGCCCATAAACACAGTTCAAAAA
>JALTKC010000466.1:1462-11352 GCA_027076245.1 Gammaproteobacteria bacterium | reverse complement strand
GTTTTTGGGTTGGAAGTATTTTTATTTTGGCCTGGGGATGTCCTGAAGTCCGTATTATGATCCGGTAGCTCCTTGCTGAAGATGCCGTAAACCCATCCATGGCGGTCACGCTGCCGAAAAGCCCCCATGGACGGGTTTACGGCGTCTTCAGAAAGGTACACCCCCGCTCCTGAGGCGGACTACAATGTTAACGTACAACTAATAATAAACAAAATATGCAAATAAATTTTACTAAAATGCACGGCCTGGGTAATGACTTTGTTGTTATTGATGCCATTAATCAGACCATAGAACTGACGCCGGAGCAGGTGCGCTTTATTGCGGACAGGCGCTTTGGTGTGGGTTGCGATCAATTATTGCTGGTGGAAGCAACACAGACGGATGGGGTGGATTTTAAGTACCGGATTTTTAATGCCGATGGCAGTGAGGTGGAACAGTGTGGGAATGGGGCGCGCTGTTTTGCGCGTTTTGTGTATGAAAAAAAATTAACAGATAAAAAGACCATTGTGGTGGAAACCTATAGTGGTATTATAAGCCTGACGATTACCGATGACGATCAGGTGACTGTGGATATGGGGCGGCCAGATTTTGAGCCGGATGCTCTGCCCTTTGTGCCTTCAGAGGGTGATTCTGTGACTGATAATCGCTATACTCTTACTATTGAGCATTCTAATCGTACCGAAACAGTGGAATTTTCCGCTGTGTCCATGGGTAATCCACATATTACTCTGAAAGTTGAGGATATTGACCGGTTTCCAGTCATCGAAACTGGTACTATACTGGAATCCCATCCGGCATTCCCCAACCGGGTCAATGTTGGTTTTATGCAGATTCTCGACAGGAGGCATATCCGCCTCAGAGTTTTTGAACGAGGGTCCGGAGAGACTCTGGCCTGTGGTACCGGGGCCTGTGCGGCCGTGGCAAACGGGATATCTCGCGGCTGGCTCGATGAGCAGGTCGAAGTGATGCTGCCAGCAGGCAGTCTGCATATCCACTGGCAGAATAAAGCACATAATTTGATGATGACTGGCCCGGCCAGTTTTGTTTATGAAGGTCAAATAAAAATATGAATTCAACCGCAGCACCGCAAGACGAACTGACTAACCGTTCTGAAACCACCCCCGTGGATGAAGAACAGATTACCATTGAATATTTAAAGTCACACCCCGATTTTTTTAACCACCATGCCGCTTTAATGGCGGACTTAACGGTTCCTCATGCCAGCGGTTCAGCCGTATCGTTGATAGAACGTCAGGTGGATATTCTGCGCGGTCAGAACCGTCAGCAGAAAGCTCAGCTGGCTGAGTTAATTGATATTGCCAGAGAAAATGAAAAATCCAACCTTAAAATACATAAACTGACCCTGTCCCTGCTGGACTGCCAGGAAGTGGATGCCTGTGAGGTGGTTCTGGATGAACATCTGGGCAATGAGTTTTCTGTAGATGCTCTGGCCTTAAAGTTGTTTAGTGAACCACAGGCGGATCAGCCTGAACATCTGTTTGTTGAATCAGGCACAAACCTGGCCACAGAGCTGGAAAAACTATTGAATTTACGTAAACCCATGTGCGGCTTTTTTAAGACCCTGCCTCTTGAAGAATTATTTGAAGATAAAGCAGAGTCCATTGCATCATTAGCGGTGCTGCCGTTATTTGTGGAAAAAAATAACTGTTTTGGCGCCCTGGTTCTGGGCAGTAATAATATCCGGCGATTTAATGCGGATATGGGTACAGTTTTTCTGGAACGGCTGGCTGAAACATTGAGTCATGTCTTGCATCGTTTTATTAAATAAAAAATAATGCTAACTACTCAGCTACAATTAAAGCACAGTAGAGTGATTGGCTGTAGGTACTGTGTTTACGGGGTTTATGAAAACATGGATGTTTTCGTAAAGCGATACATGGAGGTACTAGAGCGTCCCCGGAAATACAGTACCTGCAGACAAGCACGGTCAAGTTTTTCGGGTAGTTACAAATAATGCAACAGACAGTCGATGATTTTCTGGACTACCTGAAAACAGAACGTCAACTGTCGCATAATACCCTTATCAGTTACCGACGAGATCTCCTGCAGGCTCAGGAGTATTTTAAAGATCAGGGTATTGAATACTGGGAACAGTTAAACAGTCATCAGATCAGGACCTGGGTCGCCTACCAGCATCGAACCGGTCATTCCGGTAAAACCCTGCAACGTCAGCTGTCATCACTGCGGCGCTTATTTGAATACCTTATCCGTGAGCAAAAAATCAAACATAATCCGGTTAAAGGAATACCTGCACCTAAGAGCGGCCGCAAGCTACCTAAAGCACCGAATATTGAGCAACTGGATCAGTTGCTGACAGAATCCGAGCAGGATGTTTATCATATCCGCGACAGGGCAATGTTTGAACTGCTGTACTCCTCCGGGCTGCGTCTTTCAGAACTGGTCAGTATTAATCTGCATGATATTAAACGTCGGGAACAGCAGCTAAGAGTCACCGGTAAGGGCAATAAAGAACGTGAGCTTCCGGTAGGTCGCAAGGCGCTGGAAGCTCTGGAAAAATGGCTTAAAGTTCGCGGTAATCTGGCCAAACCCAATGAACCGGCCTTATTTGTATCCCGCTTTGGTACCCGCATTACACCCCGTGCCGTACAGCAAAAACTGGAACAACTGGCTATTGAGAAGGGTCTGCCCATACACCTGCATCCGCACATGCTGCGCCACTCATTTGCCAGCCATATACTGGAATCCAGCGGAAATTTACGCGCGGTTCAGGAGCTGCTGGGCCATGCGGATATTTCAACCACACAAATCTATACCCATCTAGATTTCCAGCACCTTGCGGAAGTCTATGACAAGGCTCACCCCAGAGCCAGGAAAAAGGGGTAATGCAGTCCTGATGATCTCATTTTTAATTTAGGAAAGGCTATTACAGCAAATCATCCACATCAACATCCAAAGTGGCAGCCAGTTTTCCCAGTACATCTACCGTACCGGTGCGTTTGCCGCTTTCAATCATTGTGATCATGGCCTGTGTTATGCCAGCTTTTTTTGCCAGTTCTGCCTGTGTCAGTTTTCTAAACTTGCGCCATACCCTTAATGGGTTTTCACCGTCCAGTAAGGCATTAACAACAGAGGCTGGT
Source organism: Gammaproteobacteria bacterium (assembly GCA_027076245.1). GTDB lineage: Bacteria > Pseudomonadota > Gammaproteobacteria > GRL18 > GRL18 > JANELJ01. The sequence goes on along the minus strand of JALTKC010000466.1, from coordinate 8,233 downwards.
ATATCTTCACTGTTTTTTGCTGCTTCAGCCTGTCGAATATCTTCTGTATCTTCGGCCAGTGCCAGCAGTTGCAGATATTCCTTGTATGGCACGACAGCATATTCAGGCACACCTTCTTTTTCAATTATTTGCGCAGCCATTTATAGACATCTCCTCTGGGTTTTACTGTCAGTACGATTGTTTTTACAGCACCACCGTCAACCTCATAAATACCGCGATAGTCTCCTATACGCAATCTATAATATGGGGAACCTGACAAAGGTTTTATATCAAGAGCCTCAGTTTCCCCTTTTGCAATACGTTCAAAATTATCACGGAATGCGGTAGCTGTGTTTGCGGGCATTTTTCTTAAAGCTTTGAGAGCCTCTTTTTTATAGATAAGTTGATACATAAAATCAATATATAACGATTTGTTATTATATTCAAGAATAAAAAACTTGACATTGCGTGCGGGTATACGTACGCTTGGTTTTGGAGGTAAATCATGACTATTTTAAATGCAACAGAAGCCAGGTCAAAACTTTATAACTTAATTGATGAAACAAAAGAAACTCATCAACCCATTGTTATAACAGGAAAAAGGGGTAATGCAGTCCTGATATCAGAAGAAGACTGGAATGCCATATCTGAAACCCTTCATTTGCTGTCAATTCCAGGTATGAGAGAATCCATAAAAGAAGGTATGGAACAGGATATATCAGAATGCACTAAGGAAATTGACTGGTGAGCTGGGAGTTAGTCTATACAAAACAGGCACAAAAAGATGCAAAAAAACTAGCAGTATCAGGATTAAAAAATAAAGCAAAGGATTTGCTTGAAATAATAAAAGAAAATCCATATCAAACTTCCCCACCTTATGAAAAATTAGTAGGCGATTTATCAGGTGCCTATTCCCGAAGAATAAATATACAACATAGACTGGTATATCAGATTTACGAAAAAGAGCAGGTTATAAAAATTATCAGACTGTGGACGCACTATGCATAAAAAGATAAATTTAATTCTGCTGCTTTTCCCTTAACGTTTCCAGCTTATTGATCACTTTCTCTGCTCTTAAAATATTTTTCTGAGCAATTTTATTTTCCGGATCATAAAGTAACACCTGCTGCCAATGGGCAATGGCCTGCTGGAACTGGCCATCGGTATAAAATTTATTGGCTTCTGTAAAATGATATTGTATGCGGTAGTTAATGGAACGATCCAGTTCCTGTTCCAGCTGAATCAGTTCGGGGTTGTTTTTCTCCGAGTCGTTCAGAGTGGCTATCAGCATTTTAGTTTTAATTAAATTGCCGTTCTGGAAATTTTTTTCTATCTCCTGAAGAATATTAGTCTGCTGTTTTTTTATAATAACGGATCGGGCTTTTTTCTTGCGCTTATAGTTTTTAGTAGCTCGTTGATTAAGCTGCTTTAGAATTTTTTCCCGAGCCGGAGTAGGTTCCAGGGCTATAGCCTGTTTTATGTGTTTTCTGGCATGGCTATAATGCCCGCGCCGGCTCTCCTGCTGAGATAGCTGGGTTAACTGGGTAGCCAGTTCTATTGCTTCCCGGTTCAGAGCGTCCAGTTGCTTTTTAAATTCCTTATCCCTGGGACTAATAATGGTTTTTTCCTTAAATAGGGGGCGAGCCTGAATCATCCACTGGCTGCGTTCAAGCATCAGCTTTTGAGCCAGTTTTTGCAGTTCATTGGCCTGTCTGTCAAGCAGCAACTGCTGGGTTTTTGCCAGGCTTTTTCCTTTGGGGTATTTGGCTTTTGCTGTGTCGAGCAGATCCAGTGCTTCTGCCCAATGGTTCTGTTCAATCAGTTTAACTATCTTCCTGTGAATAGTTTGTTCGTATTCCTGAGCTTCAATCAGCAGGGATTTTTTTCGTTGTTGCAGGCTTTCATACTGGGGGTGTGTTTTTTTAACATAATTTATGGTTTCAAAGGCTTTGCCGTATTCCTGCTCAGTAGCCCATACATCTATCTGAGTGAGTACATCATCCTGTTTAGCGGCAATATAGGTACTGCAGCCGGACAGATACAGCAGAGAAAAGCTCAGGATTATAAAGAAAAAATAAGTCAGTAAGGCACTATTTTTTCTCAGGAACCTTTTCTTCAGAGACCTTTTTTTTAAAATCATGATTAATCAACTTTTCCATATTCTTTGTTAAATGATTCTGGGCCTTATTAATACAGCCAGTTACCTGGTAAAGGGACACCGGTTCTTCATGGCCGCGCAGGTTCATGCAGTCTTTTTTCCTGAAGGTGAACTGCTCTCTTATCCCCCGACGTTTCAGCATGGTGTCCGGTATAATCACTTCATTATTATGAGCACAGCTGGCAATGCGTGAAGCCAGATTAACGGCATCACCAATCACAGTATATTCCATACGTTGCTGAGATCCCATATTTCCTGCCAGCATTAAACCACTATTTACGGCAATGTGAAAATTAATAATCGGCTGGCCGGCTTTTTTGCGCTGTTTGTTCAGGGTAGTAATCAGCCGCTGAATCAGCAGAGCGCAGGAAATTGCCTGAAAGGTGTGGTGTTCGCTCTGTTCAGGCACGCCAAACACCAGCATAACGCAATCGCCGATGTATTTATCCACATGACCGCTGTAAATCTGGCCGGCCTGGGCGATATAGGAAAAATATTCATTCAGGATCTGGGTCAGTTTACCCGGCTCCATGGTTTTGGACATCTCAGTAAAGCCTATCATGTCCACAAACAGTACACTGGCATCAATCTGCTGTCCGCCCAGGTTAATGCTCTCCAGGTTGTTCAGCACTTCCTGGGCAACCTGGGGAGAAACATAGCGGGAAAAGGCTTTTTCCACCGATTCTTTTTTTAACAGACCGTCTGCCATCACATTGAGTGACTCCATTAAAATACCAAACTCGTCATTACGCCGTTCATCAAAACGCACCTTATAATTGCCCCGGGAAATGGCGTCACTGGCAGTAACCAGCTCTTCAATGGGTTTGGACAGGCGTTTACCCAGGAAAAAAGCAAATAAAATCGTTAAAATAATCAGTACTATGGTTGTCAGGATAATGGTGTACATGGTTTTAATGCGTGCCTGAGTAAACAGGCTTTGATCAAAGGTCAGTACCACATAACCAATGGTGACATTGTCATAAACGACATGCCCCATAAATGAAAGATTATTGTCCCATTGCAATGATGATATTTGCTTACCCTTGCTGGAAAATCGGTGAATGGAGGGTAAAGTTCCCTTAGTGCTGATGGGCTGTTTTTCATCGGAATAAAAGGCAATGCCCTGAATTTCCGTATGCCGTGACAGGTTTTTAACCAGTACATCCAGATCCAGAGTATCAGAAGTGAGATAGGATTCGGTAGCTGAGGTGGCCAGCTGACGGATAAGAATATCGGCATAGGAATACATCTGTTTTTCAAGCAATTGATTCTGATCCCGGATGATCAATGCGCCCAGTGCCAGCATTCCGGTAACAATAAGCACTATCATGGAGATGGCCAGTTTGTAGGCATAAGGAAAATTAACTTTCCGCATGGTTTTCCTTATCAGAAGAATAGCGCATAATGAGTAAGCTTTTGTTTAAGATTATTATAGTTTAATAATAGTTAAGCCTTGATTTTATTATATGTAAACCTTATTTCACAATAATTAAAAAAGCAGGCAGGTTATTTTGGAGCAAAATTTTGGAGCAATATAGAGGTACAACGATTCTTTCTGTACGCCGGGGCAACCAGGTGGTTATCGGCGGTGACGGACAGGTTTCCCTGGGTAATACCATTATGAAAGGCAATGCCCGTAAGGTGCGCCGGTTGTTTCATGACAAGGTGATTGCCGGGTTTGCCGGCGGTACCGCTGATGCGTTTACCCTGTTTGAGCGTTTTGAGGCCAAACTGGAGAAACATCGTGGCCAGCTGGTACGTTCAGCGGTGGAGCTGGCTAAAGACTGGCGGACTGAACAGTCGTTAAGAAAGCTTGAAGCACTGCTGGCCGTCGCTGATAAGGATGCCTCCCTGATTATTACCGGTAATGGTGATGTGATTGAGCCGGAAGAAGGCCTGATCGCCATTGGTTCCGGTGGCCCCTATGCCCAGTCAGCGGCACGTGCCCTGCTGGATAATACCGAGCTCAGTGCCCGGGAAATTGTACAGAAAGGTCTGACCATTGCCGGTGACATCTGTATTTATACCAACCACAATCAAACCATTGAAACACTGGATTTAGACCAGTAATTAACCTTATATTCATTGCCAGATTAGCATTAAGCAGGAGCAGAAAGAATCAATGTCTCAGATGACACCCAGAGAAATTGTACAGGAACTGGATAAACATATTATCGGTCAGGCCGATGCGAAGCGTGCGGTGGCTATAGCCCTGCGTAACCGCTGGCGCAGAAGCCAGGTGGATGAACCGCTGCGTAGTGAAATCACCCCCAAGAATATTTTAATGATTGGTCCGACCGGGGTAGGTAAAACCGAAATAGCCCGCCGCCTGGCCCGTCTGGCCAATGCCCCTTTTATTAAAATTGAAGCCACCAAGTTTACCGAAGTGGGTTATGTGGGTCGTGATGTAGAATCAATAATCCGCGATCTGGTGGATGTCTCCATTAAAATGACCCGTGAACAGGCCACTGCCAAAGTCCAGCACCGGGCTCTGGATGCGGCGGAAGACCGGGTACTGGATATTTTATTACCCCCGGCACGCGGTGCCGATGAATGGAGTGCTGAAGCCACCCCATCAGACAGTGAAAATGCGACCCGTCAGAAGTTTCGCAAAATGCTGCGGGAAGGCAAGCTGGACGAAAAAGAAATTGAAGTGGATCTTAAGGCCCCCAGCGTTGGCGTTGAAATTATGGCACCACCCGGTATGGAGGAAATGACCAGCCAGTTACAGGGCATGTTCCAGAATCTGGGCGGCGGCGGCAAAACCAAACGCAGTAAAATGGCCATTAAAGATGCTATGAAGGTACTAACAGAGGAAGAAGCCGGCAAACTGGTTAATGAAGAAGAAGTAAAACAGCAGGCGGTCACCAATGTGGAACAGAACGGCATCGTTTTTCTGGATGAAATTGACAAAATTGCCACCCGCAGTGAAGGCCGAGGTCCCGAAGTTTCCCGTGAGGGTGTACAGCGTGATCTGCTGCCACTGGTCGAAGGCAGCACCGTATCTACCAAGTTTGGTATGATTAAAACCGATCATATCCTGTTTATCTGTTCCGGTGCCTTCCACCTGAGCAAGCCGTCGGATCTGATTCCGGAACTGCAGGGCAGACTGCCCATAAGAGTGGAGCTTAATGCTCTGGATGTGAAGGATTTCAGCCGGATCCTGGTGGAGCCGGATGCCTCCCTGACGGAGCAGTACCGGGCCTTAATGAACACCGAAGGCCTGAAGCTGGAATTTGAAGACAGTGCCATTGAGCGTATTGCAGAAGTAGCCTTTACCGTGAATGAGTCCACCGAAAATATTGGTGCCCGGCGTCTGCACACCATTATGGAACGCTTGCTGGAATCCATTTCTTTTGAAGCTTCAGATACCAGTGATGAAGTGCTGGTGATTGACGGCGCTTATGTGGACAGGCAATTAGGCGACCTGGCGATTAATGAAGATCTGTCGCGCTATATTTTATAACTAATTTAACCTGGTTAATGTTAATCAGGTAAACAAAGGTAACAAAGAATGTCAGAAACCACCAATACCCCTACACCTAATGAGATTAACTTCCATCAAAAATCCCGTGAACTGGAAGTTGCGTTTGATGACGGCTCCTGTTTTGCTTTCAGCAGCGAGTTTTTAAGAGTCCACTCCCCTTCTGCCGAAGTGCGTGGTCATGCCCCCGGCGAGGAAAAACTGCAGGTCGGCAAGGAAAACGTCAATATTGAGTCACTGGAGCCGGTCGGCAACTATGCTATTAAAATTACCTTTACCGACGGCCATGACAGCGGCATTTTCTCCTGGGAACTGCTTTATGATTACGGTAAAAATCAGGAAAAAATGTGGCAGACCTACCTGGAAAAACTTAAAGAAGCCGGTCACGAACGTAAAATCAACTAATTGTCTCCCTATTCAGACCTTCTCCCAATGGGAGAAGGCACTCCATTTACTGACTGAATTTAAGTCGCATAGATATTGATCAAGAAAAATCCGATTTTTTTTCACTCTGCAAGCCAGCAATGGTAATATTAGCGTTTAATAATTTTTGGCCATTCAGGACTGTCTGATATGAACTGGCCACTAATACATATTTTTTACCCAGGAGAGCTTCTATGTCGGCAGGAGAACATCCCAAGCCTTTGAATATAACCGAGCGGCGTACCACTATTGAGGAGTACACCCGGTTTTGTGAAGAAGAAAAAGAACGCCGTATGAATTCCGGTGAAGATTTTGATGAGCAGGCTTTTGACGCGGCCACCGAGCTGACCCTGCGTAAACTGAAAACGCTGGAAGAAGAGGGCTGGGTATGATTATTCAAAGTATCAGTGCAAAAAATGTACTTAAATACAAAAGCCTGGAGCTGAACGACCTTCCTGAACAGGGGGTTATTGCCATCAGCGGCTTTAATGAGTCCGGTAAAAGTACCATCGGGGAAACCATCTGTTTTGCTCTGTTTGGCCGAACCTTTTCAATTGATGAAGACGATCTGGATAAGATCTTACGTTGGGGTGCCAGTGACTGTTCAGTGACCATCCGCTTCAGCCATCAGGCTGCTGATGCCAGCGAGCCGGAACTGTATGCCATAACCCGTATGCTGGACTGTGACGGCAACCACTCGGCCAAGCTTTATAAAGTTTATAACGAA
>JALTKC010000466.1:0-1452 GCA_027076245.1 Gammaproteobacteria bacterium | reverse complement strand
CGTGGAATTTGATGAATTTATCGAGTCCTTCTACCTGGCACAGAGAGAAATCACCACCCCCCATCCGCACAGTTATGCTCTTAAAACCATGGCCGGTATCGCCACCATGGAATACTGCGAGCAGAATATCCAGGAAGATATTGAACAGGACATAGCAGCCTCTGAAGAGCTGATCGATCATATCAGTCTGCTGGAAGAAGAAATTGAAGCCATTCAACTGGATGAGCAGCACCTAGATAAACTGACCGCACAGCATGATCAACTGCTGGCCGATAAAAAGCAGGTGGATGAAAACCTGTCAGATCTGAACAGCAGCATTGAACAGTATAATACGGATCAGCCGCAGAAAGTGGCCTATCAGGGTAAAAAAGGCCGGGCCGGTTTCTGGCGTTTTATCAGCCTGATCCTGGCGGCTGGTTCTCTGGGGCTATGGTGGGTTCTGGTTAAAATGCCCGGCAGTGACCTGTTTAATAAGGTTAATGAACTTCTGCAGGCTAATGTGCCACAGTTCACTGCTGAGCACTATCCGTTTTTACTCTATGCCGGTGGCGGTTTTGTCTTCCTGTTTATTATTTTCTGGGCCATGATCGTCAGCCATAAAGGCAATATCGGACGTCTGGGCGAAGCCGGTAAAACCCTGGCAGAGAAACTGCGGGCACTGGACAGTGAGCGTACTGCAGAGTCTGATGAAAACAGGGACATGCTGCTGCGTCGTATTGAAAACAGCTCACTGGATACTAAAGCTCTGTCTGAAGCCCTACAGACGGATCTGGATTATCTGACTCAGGAACAGGAAAAACTGGCAGAACAGATCAGTGAATTATCCTCAGAACTGGCTATTGAGCGTGAACGTGTGGAAAAAGTACGGGATCTTCTTGAAAAAGTAGACACCCTGCAGGCTCAGGTTGACGATAAAGCTGAACGTAACCGTATCCGGGAACTGGCCTCAGAATTATTAATGGGCGCCACCCGTCACCTGTCCAAACGCTTTAATCATGTGATCCGTGACCATGTCAGCAAAACCCTGCCCCTGTTTACTGATAATCGTTATGAGCATTTGCAGATTGATGAAGATCTGACTGTGCGGGTATTTTCCAATGAAAAGCATGACTTTATGGAACTGGATGAAATTTCCAGCGGCACCCAACGGCAGATTATGCTGGCTGTACGTCTGGCGCTGTCTCAGGAAATGGTCAGTCGCAAGGTGCATAACCAGCAGTTCCTGATCCTCGATGAGCCGTTTGCATTCTTTGATGAAGAACGCACCGAACGCTCACTGGCCGTACTGCCGGAACTCAGTGACGACCTGCCGCAAATCTGGATCATAGCTCAGACCTTCCCTGAAAGTATGAACTTTGAGCGCACTATTTACTGTGAACGGGAACAAGTTGAAAAAACAGCCTGAGCTCGGTAAACAGCCTGAGCGCAGTAAACAGCCTGAGCCTGATAAAC
>JALTKC010000465.1 GCA_027076245.1 Gammaproteobacteria bacterium | reverse complement strand
GGGGTTTCAATAATTTTACGCTGACGATAAAGGGACTGCTGTCGGCGTTCTGACAGCTCCTGTTGCAGAAGATCATCCAGATTCATGAAATTCAGCCACCGGACATTCAGGCTCTGGCAGATACAGCAGAATCCGTTTCGGCTGTAGTTACAGGTTCAGTAACCGGTTCTGAGGACTGACTGTGACAGCTTTTTTTCTTTTCCAGACTGGTTTTCATACCCAGACTGGCGAACAACTGTTGATCATGAGCGGCACTGGCACCCTCTGTGGTTAACAGACGTTCACCATAAAAAACGGAATTGGCACCGGCAAAAAAGCACATAGCCTGCATTTCATCACTCATTTCTTCACGACCGGCCGATAGTCTGACCACGGAACGGGGCATCATAATACGCGCCACTGCCACGGTACGGACAAATTCCAGCGGTTCGATTTCATCCTGGCCATATAAGGGGGTGCCTTCCACCTGCACCAGCATATTAATGGGTACAGAGTCCGGATGCTGCTCCATATTGGCCAGCTGCATCAGCAGACTGCAGCGGTCATGACGTTCTTCACCCAGCCCCAGTATGCCGCCGCTGCAGACATTAATACCGGCCTGCTGAACGGCATTAAGGGTATCCAGACGATCCTGAAAGGTGCGGGTTGAAATCACATTACCGTAAAACTCAGGCGAGGTATCCAGGTTATGGTTGTAGTAGTCCAGGCCAGCTTCCTTAAGCTGCTCTACCTGTTCTTTATTAAGCATACCCAGGGTGACACAGCTTTCCATATCCAGAGATTTGACTGCCTTGATCATCTCCAGAACTTTAGGAAAATCCCGTTTATTAGGCCGTGACCAGGCTGCGCCCATACAGAAACGGTCGGCACCTTCGTCTTTGGCTTTTTGAGCCGCAGCAATGACTTCGTCCAGCGATAATAATGACTCGGCTTCCAGTTCGGTTTTATGATGCGCACTCTGAGAGCAGTAACCGCAGTCCTCGGAACAGCGGCCAGTTTTAATACTGAGTAAGGTACTGATTTGAATGCTGTTGGGATCAAAGTTTTCCCGGTGAATACTATGCGCCTTAAACAGCAGGTCATTCATGGGTAAATCAAACAGAGCCTGAACCTCGTCCAGAGTCCAGTTATGGCGTAATTCAGTTTTTGCCTGTGTGCTCGCTTGTGAAGTCGCTTGTAGAGTCATAGTACAGCCATAGTCATATCAGTTGGGTAAATTCAGGACGCTACTATAACACATTCCACAGCCCTGTTCAGCTTGCTCATGTCATACAATGTTTATAACTTGCAGATAGTTATAAGTTATCAAGACGCAGGCGGGGATGCCCGCACTCTGAGAATATTTTACTGAGCTTACTTAAACCAGCAGTATTTTTAAGCCAATAAGTATCAGAATAATACCCCCAAGCAGTTCTGCTTTACTTTCAAGCCAGGTGCCGCTTTTTTTACCCACAAAAACACCGACCCAGCTAAAACCAAAGGTTGTAAGTCCAATAATCACACATGCGAGCCATGGATTAACCTCCAGTAAGGTAAGTGAGAAACCCGCTGCCATCGCATCTATACTGGTGGCAATGGCCAGCATCAGCATGACCCGGTGGGTGATCTGTTTAATATCCTCTTCTATACCTTCGGCAAAGGATTCATAAATCATTTTGCCGCCAATAAACAGCAGGAGTAAAAATGCTATCCATGCGGCATACTCTTCTATCCAGCCCAGAACCCCTTTACCACCCATATAGCCAATTAAAGGCATCAGTCCCTGTAACAGGCCAAAATATAGCCCGGACATCCATGCCAGAGAACGAGTTCGCTCCGGGCATTTTGCCCCTAAACCAATGGACACAGCAAAGGCGTCCATACTTAATGCAATAGCCAGAATAATAGCTTCAATCACTTAATTTAAATCTACTCAAAATAACAGGAAGAAACATAAATGGGACTATCCGATTAAAACCCGGTGGTCGGTTCACATCATACAGCATTGAAAAAATCAGTTGTATAATCATTTTAATTGCATTAACATGCAACCATGCAAATTATTAATGTACAAGCTGAAACGGTTTTTCAGGCCCTGTCTGATCCTACGCGCTTAAGAATTATACGCCTGCTGTGTTTAACCCAGGAAGAAGCCTGCCTGTGTGAATTTGTGGATGCCCTGCAGGAACCACAGTACAAACTTTCCCGGCATATCAAGGTGCTTAAACAGGCTGGCCTGCTCAGTGCCTGGAAAGACGGTCGCTGGATTTATCATCAACTGGTGGACGACACGGAATTTCTGCAGCAGTTACACAAAACCATTTTGCTGCTTGACGATACCTCCGGGGTTTACGACGCAGACCTACAGCGTTTTAATGAACGAATGAGCTTGCGGGAATCCGGACGCTGCCGTATTGGTGTACAGAACAAAGCCCTGCTTTCAGAAACCGCAGGCAAACAGGGGTAATATAATGGCGGGTTGCGGCTGCGAAGTAGAAGTTAAGAATAATGAGCAGAAACAGATCCTCTATACTCTGCTGGCTATTAACGGAACAATGTTTGTGGTGGAACTGGTGGCGGGCATTATCGGCCAGTCTGCCGGGCTGATTGCAGACTCCTTTGATATGCTGGCTGATTCTCTGGTGTATATCATCAGTCTGTATGCCATTGGTAAGGCCTATGCAAAAAAAGAGCAGGCCGCCCGCATCAGTGGTTATTTTCAGATCACCCTGGGCACTTTGCTGCTGCTGGAAATTAGCCGCCGGGTCATTATGGGCTATGAGCCTCAGTCAGCCTTAATGATTATTATTTCCTTTATTGCCCTGTTTGCCAATATTGCCTGCCTGATCATTATTAATAAACACAGGGAAGGGGAAATTCACATGCGAGCCAGCTGGATCTTTTCCAAAAACGATGTTATTGCCAACACCGGCGTAATTATTGCCGGTTTTCTGGTCTATCTGTCCGGCTCATTCTGGCCGGATCTGATTATCGGCGTACTGATTGTTTCCATAGTAA
>JALTKC010000464.1 GCA_027076245.1 Gammaproteobacteria bacterium | reverse complement strand
CTTATTCCAGACAGTGACTGGGTATTAACCTGAATAAAAGCAAGTTTTTTCAGCCGTACAGGGTCGAAAGAGCCAGACATTATACCCTGTCATAAAGATTTGATCCAGATATGTAAAAATGTTGAAGTAGAGTAGATTTTTTCAGGATTAGGGCTGGAACCAGAAAAGCCCTCCTGTTTTTTGCAGGGTTTGATTTTCCGGAAACATGGGTATTACTGCCCACGTTATTGAACGAACTTGTTTAGTTTTTTGATGCGGGCAGGATGCCCGCGCTCCCGGGTTTACTTTATTGTACGGTCATCATATTATGAATATCAGAAAAGCGTCTGCTCCAGGGTTTGCTCCCGGAAATTTTAGCTTTCAGTTGCTGTGCAGCCTGTTCTGCTGAAGCCTTGTTCGCATAGCTGCCATAAATAAGAATATACAGTGGCTTACCATTTTTCAGGTATTTAAAATAGACCGCCTGATCATCCAGATGGTGCCTGGACATATAGGCTTTAATACTGTTTTCACTGCTTAAGGCCACTAACTGCAAGGTATAGTCTGCCGGGCTCTGGGTCCAGATCCAGGCTTCATCTTTTGTTTTAGAGACAGGCCCGGTAATTGCTCCACGTACTGAAACAGGTGCTGAATCTGATACGGGCTTAGCCGCTCCGGAAGCTTTGTTCTTATTATCCGCCAGCTGCAGCTTAATACTGGCAAAGGTTCTTATCCAGGGGCTGGTTTTACGCAAGTCAGGAGCCAGTGCTGAAACGGCATTATTTGCAGCCTGTTTACTTGCAAATGAGCCATACACCAGGCTGAACCAGGTTTTGCCATCCCTCTGGCTGGCAAAACGGGCAATATTTCCCTGCAAGGCATATTTTTGCACAAAACGTTCTATGGCCTGCGGTTCCCAGGAACTGAATAACTGAACAGTATAAGCACTGTCTGGCTGCTGGCTAATCCAGGTTTCATCTTTAATCTGAGAAAATACCGGTTTTGCAGCGACTTCTGTTTTCTGCTTTTCTTTAACCGGATTTTTTACTTCAAAAGAAAAATGGCTGGTCGCAGAACTATCTGGGTCTTTTGCAATGACTTTCCATTTGCGCTCTCTGGTGCCCGTTGTAATATGCAGGTGAATTTCATTACTGCTCACATATTTAAACTGCTCAGGTGATAAACTGGATGAAAAATGTTTGTTATTTTTATCCCATTTTAATTCTATAACCGTTTTCGGACTGAAGCCCTGGCCTTTAATGGTTATAAGCTGACGTTTATTGGAGCCCGGTACAGGCGAAGGTTTTATCGCCGTAACGGATAACCTGGCAATAAAAGGTTTAACCACGTCAAAGGCAAGCGGACTGGAACGCTGTCCACCGGGATTTTCAGCGCTTACCTGCCAGGTACGAGTTTCAATACCTGTGGTCAGCTGCAGTTTTATTTTATTGCTATTAATATACTGCCATTGCGCCGGGGTCTTATTCGCTGAAAAAACCTTGCTGTTTTTTCCCCAGGTGACAATTAAACGGCTGTCCGGCTGAAGTTTGTTCCCCGTAATAGTGATGGTCTGACGCTTGTTGGAACCAATGACCGGCTCTGGTTGCACTGATTTAAGTTCCGGTATACTTACACCGGGTTTGCTCTGTATGGTTTCCTTTTTGTTCTGGACTACAGCCTGCTCGGCCAAAGCAGCACTATCGGTCGATTCTGTCAGGTGTTGCTCTGTTTTTTCAACCAGCAGGGGCTGGGATGTATCAACCGGTTCAGATAATTCTGGCAGTACTTTAGTTTCCTTGACTACTGTTTTTTCCTGCACAGGCACCTGGAGGGTTGCAGTCTCCTTTATTGACTGATTTTTAACTGAGTCCATATCGGTCGGTATGGATGATGTCTTTTGTTTATCAGCCTTGTCAACTACCGTATCTTTTTTCTGTACCGGCAGTTCCAGAGGCAGTAGTTCAATTTCTTCTTCCTCCGATGACTTAACCTTTTCAGATTCTGATGAATGATTAAAAACAACCGTAATTGAAATTATTGCCAAAATGACCACTGTAGTAACGGCAATGGGGATCATCAGACGGGAAAATAATGACGGCTGTTCAGGGCGTTCATTTTCTTCGTCACCCGTTAAAAAATCAGTCTCTTCAGAAGAGTAACTTTGTTCTTTACTATTAATAAGCTCTTCATCCTGTGAGCCAGTTTCTGTCAGTTTCTCAATTTCTTCAAACTTTTCAGTCAGGCGGTTTAACTGTTGTTCTGCCTGATCAATACGATCATCCTGTATATCTGCATTTTGCCATAGGGCTTCATCCTGCGCAGTCTCAGACTCTGTTTCACTCAGCTCATCCTCACTGATATATTCCGAGGCTTTACCGCTGGAAGCCAGAAACTTATTGGCATAAAAATCTACTTTTTCCGGGATACCCTGCGAGTCTTTAAAAATACTGTCAATAATACGCGGGGTAAACGGCGATTCCCGATCAAAACCGACAATAGCCAGCTTATGTCTTAAATAACCAGATACCCCTTCTTTATCCAGAGCTTCAAGGTGGCTGATATGAATAGCATCCCGAAAAGCTCTGAGCTCAGATGATTGCAGGCTTTCGGTGATCTCCAGGTCGGCAAACAGGGCAATTTTTATATAAGGCTCATCGTCCTGCTGTTGTTGGGAAAGCTGCAACAGAAAACGAATGGAATCAACGGATAGATAGTGGGCATTATCCAGAAACAGAACCGGCTTAAAACCCAGTTGCAGAATATCACTTAACTGATTCTCCAAAGCTTCAAGCAGCTCTTCACCCTCTTTTATCTGCCCGCCGAAGGCCTGCAGAATCTCATGGATTAAAGATAAGGTATCCACCTGTTCGTTAACCTGGATTGTGGCAATCCGCCAGTTATTATCCAGACGATGGGCCAGAGTGTTAAGTAAGTGAGATTTACCCATACCCTGTGCCCCAATAATAACCTGTACATTGCTGGAAAACTCTATCTGATGTTCAGTCGCTTCCAGGATCTGAGC
>JALTKC010000463.1:2359-3002 GCA_027076245.1 Gammaproteobacteria bacterium | reverse complement strand
GTTCAGTAATGGTATGTTCTACCTGCAGGCGGGTATTCACTTCCATAAAATAAAACTGATCATTTTCATCCATTAAAAATTCCACAGTGCCGGCATTGGTATAACCGGCGGCTTTTGCTGCTTTAACGGCCAGTTCCCCTATGGTGTTTCGCTGCTGTTCATTTAACTGCGGAGAGGGCGCTATTTCAATCAGTTTCTGGTGCCGGCGCTGGATAGAGCAGTCACGTTCAAACAGGTGGATAACATTGCCATGTTCATCGGCCAGGATCTGCACCTCAATGTGTTTTGGATTAACTACACATTTTTCCAGAAACACGTCCGCCGAACCAAAAGCCTTAGTGGCTTCAGATATCACTCTGGGAAAATTATTCTTCAGCTCAGTTTTATTATGGCACAGCCGAATACCGCGGCCACCGCCGCCAGAGGTAGCTTTTAACATAACCGGATAGCCAATGTTATTAGCGACACTCAGGGCTTCATGAATATCCGCCAGATTACCGTCACTGCCAGGTGTTACCGGCACGCCGGCGGCAATCATAGTGGCACGGGCCTGGGTTTTATTGCCCAGTTTTTCAATTACATCGGAAGTGGGGCCGATAAACTTGATATTACGGCGTTCACAGATACGGGCAAAGAGCGGGTT
>JALTKC010000463.1:0-2349 GCA_027076245.1 Gammaproteobacteria bacterium | reverse complement strand
ACCGGGATGAATAGCATCACATTCTGAAGCCAGGGCAATATTCACCAGCCTGTGGGCATTAAGATAACCGCTGACGGGATCAGGACCCAGAGAATAGGCCTCATCGGCTTTTTTGACATGCAGGGCGTTTCGGTCGGCTTCAGCATATACGGCTACTGAAGTAATGCCCATCTCGGCACAGGCGCGAATAATCCGTACTGCAATTTCCCCGCGATTGGCTATCAGTATTTTCTTTATCACCTGAACTCTCTTTAATTTATGAACCAGGCTAACTTATTACTGCTGTTAACCGCTTTAGTTTACCCGGTTTGTCAGTGTGTTAATTGTTAGAATAGGGGGTATTCAGCTCACTTGTCAATAAACGTAAAGCAATGATTAAAAAAATTGATTAAATTCGTAAAGATTTTGACAACAATATTCAAAAACCTTAAAATAGGGGATTATCCTGACTGGTTTCAAGAAGCTTAATGAAAGGCTTAAAACGGCACTAAATGACAGAACGCATACCACAGCGAATTGATCATTATCGATATACCGATAAAGGGGTCACTCTTGAAGGTGTTATCAGTCCACAGGAGTCTGAAAAAGATCTGCTGCGTCTGAATGAGTCAATTATCGAGCCTCATGGCGATATTCACTATCACCTTGAGTTTGATAAAGACAGACTGGATAATCGCTTTGTTAGCGGGCATGTTGATGCGAAAGTCGTTATGCAGTGTCAACGCTGTATGGAAAATTTTACTCTGCCTCTGGATTGTGAGGTATCCATTGCTTTTGTTCATGATGATTTTGAACAGAAAAAAGCTGAAGACTCTGGTTATGATGTTTTCTGGCTGAATAAAAAAGAGCTTTTTGATCCAAGAGTGCTGATTGAGGATGAGCTGCTGCTGGCGTTGCCGCAGTTTGCTATGCATCCCGAATCGGACTCTGAAACCGGCTGTCATATACAGTTAGATTTTCCAGCCGATGAACAGGTGACTCATGCCGGTACTCCGGATGAGGGTTCAGGTACAGAGCAAGATAAGCAGGAGGATGATAATCCTTTTGCCATATTAAAACAGTTAAAGAAATAATCGGGAATTTAACTTCTCGTTTTGTTAAGTTTTATATAGTTTAATTTTAGTTATTTGAGGAAAAACTAATGGCAGTTCAAAAAAACAAATGTACTCCGGCTCGTCGTGGCATGCGTCGCTCCCATGATTCTCTGAGTAATCCTACTTTATCAATTGACCCAACCAGTGGTGAAACTCATCGTCGTCATCATGTGACTGAAGATGGTTACTACAAGGGCCAGAAGGTTATTAACAAGTAATTTAAATATTAATGGATTTATTGTCTGTTTCTAAAACAAAGCCTCAGAAAGTTTCTGGGGCTTTGTTTTTTCCTTTACCATGAACACATTAATGATAAACAAACAAAACAGCAGCACAATTGCTATAGATGCCATGGGCGGGGATGTCGGTCTGGATGTTACCATACCGGCCGCTATTAATATTGCCCGGGAATACCCGCGCCTGAAAATTATTCTAGTGGGTGATGAATCTTCTATAGACGCTAAACTACAGAATTGTTCTGCGGATGTTCGTGCTCGCCTGACCATTCAACATACCACCCAGGTTGTGGGCATGGATGAAAAACCAGCTTCTGCATTACGCGGTAAAAAAGATTCCTCTATGCGTGTGGCTATTAATAAGGTTAAGGCCAAAGAGGCGGATGCCTGTGTCAGTGCCGGTAATACTGGGGCCTTAATGGCGACCGCCCGTTTTGTTCTTAAAACCATTCCTGGTATTGACCGCCCGGCTATCTGTTCGGCCATTCCTACTCAAACTGGTCATACCCATATGCTGGATCTGGGGGCGAATGTAGAGCTTTCAGCGGAACATCTGCTGGAATTTGCGGTTATGGGTTCGGTACTGACAACCGCCATTGATGACATAGAAAAACCCACCATCGGCCTGCTCAATATTGGTCAGGAAGCCATGAAAGGCAATGAGCAGGTACAGCAGGCCGCCGGTCTGATTTCAAACAGCACCCTGAACTATTACGGCTTTATTGAAGGTGATGATATCTACAAGGGTGTGGTTGATGTTGTGGTTGCTGACGGTTTTGTGGGAAATATTTCCCTTAAAACTTCTGAAGGGGTGGCCAAAATGATTATTTACTACATTAAGCAGGAATTTAATCGCAACTGGCTGACCAAACTGGCAGGATTCATTGCCATGCCGATACTCAAAGCCTTTAAGAGCAAAATTGATCCAAGAATTTATAATGGTGCCAGCCTGCTGGGTTTAAGAGGTATCGTGGTTAAAAGTCATGGCGGTGCTGATGTGTTTTCGTTTACTAATGCTA
>JALTKC010000462.1:2487-3004 GCA_027076245.1 Gammaproteobacteria bacterium | reverse complement strand
TTATGGTGAGTCCGGCGGTCAGGTAGGGGATACCGGCCGTATTTTTACCGATAATGCTCAGTTTGATGTCACCGATACCCAGAAAAAAGGCGATGTGTTCGTTCATATCGGTAAACTGGTTAAAGGCGCGTTTACAACGGGTGAAACAGTTAATGCGCAGGTGGATCCCGAACTGCGCAGCCGTATAGCCTGTAATCACTCGGCCACGCATCTGCTGCATGCCGCTCTGCGTAACATATTAGGTGAACATGTCCAGCAGAAAGGCTCACTGGTGGACAGTGAGAAACTGCGTTTTGACTTTTCACATTTTGAAGCCATCAGTAAAGCTCAGTTATACGAGATAGAAACTCTGGTAAACCGGCAAATCCGTCTGAATCATGAAGTAGAAACCCGTATTATGGATATTGATGCCGCCAGAGAAAGCGGCGCCATGGCTCTGTTTGGTGAAAAATATGACGATCAGGTACGCGTTCTGCGTATGAGTGATTTTTCCGTTGAACTGTGCGGCGGTACCCAT
>JALTKC010000462.1:0-2477 GCA_027076245.1 Gammaproteobacteria bacterium | reverse complement strand
GCCCAGGGCGCTCTGGACTATGTTGAACAGCTTGAAGAACAGATGGATAATGCTGCAGCGCTACTCAAGACGGGCAGAGAGTCCTTTTACGATAAAGTGTCTGCGCTTATGGAGCGTTCCCGCAAACTGGAAAAAGAGCTGGAGCAACTGAAAGCCAAACTGGCTAATGCCCAGGGTAATGAGCTGACAGATAATACAGTGGAAATTGACGGTATTAAGGTTCTGGCAGCTAAACTCGAAGGTGTTGATGTCAAAGGGCTGCGCGAAACCATGGACAAATTAAAAACCAAACTGGGCAGTTGTGCCATAGTGCTGGGCGTAGTGAATGATGACAAGGTCAGTCTGGCTGCCGGTGTTTCCAAAGACTGCACCGCTCGTATTAAGGCTGGCGATCTGGTCAATAGTGTCGCCTCTCAGATAGGCGGTAAAGGCGGCGGGCGGCCTGATATGGCAATGGCAGGCGGTAATCAGCCAGAAAATCTTGAAAAAGCACTGTCAACGGTTCCATCCTGGGTGGAAAATCAGTTAAAATAAGCGCCTTTTCCGCTATGGCTATGCTTTAATAAGTGTATTACTGAAAACGGCGGCTAAATACAAAGACTCTTAATACTCTTTATAAAGAAAGGCTCTTTGTAAAACAGTGTTTAAATCCTGCTTATATTAAATGGCTTAAAAAATGGCTCTGATAGTACAAAAATTTGGTGGTACTTCGGTCGGCACAGTTGAACGTATAGAAAACGTAGCCGAACGCATTAAAAAGTTCCGGGACCGGGGTGATGATATTGTGGTCGTGGTTTCTGCCATGAGCGGTGAAACCAATCGCCTTATTGAAATGGCTTATCAGATTGATGAAAAGCCTAATGCCAGAGAATACGATGTGCTGCTGTCCACCGGCGAACAGGTCACCATTGCCCTGTTAAGTATGGCTTTGAACAAGCGGGGTGTGCCTGCACGTTCCTATACCGGCTCTCAGGTGCATATTCTAACGGACAGTGCCCATAATAAAGCCCGCATCCTGGACATTAATGAACTGAATATGCGTACCGATCTGGATCAGGGTCGGGTGGTTGTGGTTGCCGGTTTTCAAGGTGTCGATGAAAACGGCAATATTACGACGTTAGGTCGCGGCGGCTCAGACACGACCGCCGTTGCCCTGGCAGCGGCTCTGAAAGCCGACGAATGTCAGATTTATACGGATGTGGACGGGGTTTATACGACCGATCCAAGGGTTGTACCCGAAGCCCGTCGTCTGGAAAAAATCACCTTTGAAGAAATGCTGGAAATGGCCAGCCTGGGTTCAAAAGTGCTGCAGATCAGAGCCGTGGAATTTGCCGGTAAATACAATGTACCGCTGCGTGTACTGTCCAGTTTTGATGAACCGAATTTTGACTCGGACGGAGTCAATGGTACTTTAATCACCTACGAGGAAGATAAGATGGAACAGGCATTGATTTCAGGTATTGCCTTTAACCGTGATGAAGCCAAACTGACCATTCTGGGTGTGCCTGACAAGCCCGGTGTTGCTCATGGTATTTTGGGTCCAGTAGGTGATGCCAATATTGAAATTGATATGATTATTCAGAATATCGGTGCTGACGGTACCACTGATTTTACCTTTACCGTACACCGTAATGATTTTGAAGCAGCAAAAGCGGTTTTAAGCAAAGTTTCGGACGAACTGGGGGCCAGGGAAGTGGTCGGCGATGATAAGATCGTTAAAATTTCTCTGGTGGGGGTAGGTATGCGTTCCCATGCTGGTATCGCCAGTAAAATGTTCAAGGCGCTGGCAGAAGAGGGAATTAATATCAATATGATTTCCACCTCAGAGATTAAAATTTCTGTTGTGGTGGACGAAAAGTACCTGGAACTGGGTGTCAGAACCCTGCATTCAGCCTTTGGTCTGGCAGAAAAGCAAAGCTAATTTTACTTTTTTAGCCGTTTTTGAATAAAAATCAACTAAAAGCTTAATTTTTACTTCATTTACAGGCATTGAGAAAGTAAACTAATATAATAATCTGGTTTAGCAAATACTCTTAATTTACTAAGTGTATGGGCTAAGTGTAAAGGAGAACCATAGTGCTAATTTTAACTCGCCGTGTTGGTGAAACTTTGATCATTGGTGATGATGTACATATCACAGTTTTAGGTGTCAAAGGCAATCAGGTCCGCATTGGTATTAATGCGCCGAAAAATGTTTCTGTCCATCGTGAAGAAATATACGAGCGTATTCAGCAGGAAAAATCACCTTCTGATGATAGTGACAATACGGCAGACTAATTGCACTGTTTTAAAAAATAATGGGTTAATATAAATTTAATTCAGGTTTAATTAAATTTTTTAAAAATCAGTCAAAAAAAGTCAGTTAAAAAGTCAAAAAAAGACTTTACCTTAAGGCAAACTAAAGGTATCCTAGCGTTCAATTTTGGAGAGGTGGCCGAGTGGCTGAAGGCGCTCCCCTGCTAAGGGAGTATACGGTT